>NZ_JBEPEQ010000079.1:0-28584 GCF_040300925.1 Micromonospora sp. NPDC000207 | reverse complement strand
CACCCGACGACGCACCCGGGTCCGTGGCGGACGCACCGGCCCCGGCGGCGGCGACGTCACCGGCGACCGGGTTCACCGTCCGGTCGCCGATCGTCGGCACCTTCTACCGCTGCCCGCAACCGGGCGCCGCCCCGTACGTCGCCGTCGGCGACCTGCTGCGCGCCGGTCAGGTGGTGGGCGTCGTCGAGGCGATGAAGTTGATGAACGAGGTGGTCACCGAGGAGGCCGGACGGGTCGTCGAGCTGCCCGTGGCCGACGGTGAGCCCGTGGAGTACGACCAGCCGCTCGTCGTCGTGGAACCGGTCTGAGGCCGGGCGGAGGGATACCGAGATGTTCGACAAGGTGCTGATCGCCAACCGGGGTGAGATCGCGCTCCGGGTGCTGCGGGCCTGCCGGGAGCTGGGCATCGCGACGGTGGTGGTCTACTCCAGTGCCGACGCCGACTCGACGGCGGTCCGCCTCGCCGACGAGGCGGTCCGGATCGGTCCGGCGGCGAGCCGACGCAGCTACCTCAACCCGGCGGCGATAGTGGAGGCGGCCCGGTCGACGGGTGCCCAGGCGGTGCACCCCGGATACGGGTTCCTCTCCGAGGACGCCGACTTCGCCGAGATCTGCGCGCAGAACGGTCTGACCTTCGTCGGTCCGCCGCCGCAGGTGATGGCGGCCCTGTCCGACAAGGCGACAGCCCGGGCGTTGATGCGCCGGGCGGGCCTGCCCCTGCCCCCGGGCAGTGTCCAGACCGTCGCCACCGTCGAGGAGGCGGTCGAGGTGGCCGCCGGGATCGGTTACCCGGTGATGGTCAAGGCGGCGGCGGGCGGCGGGGGCCGGGGGATGACAGTTGTCGCCTCGGCGGCGGACCTGCCCCGGGCGTACGCCCGTACCCGCGCCGCCGCGCAGGCCGCCTTCGGCGACGACCGGGTGTACGTGGAGCGGTACCTGAGCGAGGCGCGCCACGTCGAGGTGCAGGTCCTCTGCGACTCCCACGGCAACGGGGTGCACCTGGGCACCCGGGACTGCTCGGTGCAGCGGCGACACCAGAAGCTGGTCGAGGAGGCCCCCGCCCCGGGGCTGTCCGAGCGTACCCGGGAGGCGATGGCGGCGGCGGCGCTGCGCGGCGTCCTCGACGTCGGGTTCACCGGGGCGGGGACCGTGGAGTTCCTGGTCGACGAGGCGGAGGACTTCCACTTCCTGGAGATCAACTCCCGGATCCAGGTGGAGCACCCGGTCACCGAGATGGTCACGGGGATCGACCTGGTGCACGAGCAGCTGTACGTCGCCGCCGGTGAACCGCTGCGCCTGCGCCAGGCCGACGTCCGACTGACCGGGGTGTCGGTGGAGTGCCGGGTCAACGTGGAGGATCCGGACCGGGACTTCGCCCCCACCCCGGGGCGACTGGAACGGTTCCACCCGCCCGGCGGGCCGTTCACCAGGGTCGACACCCACGGCCACCCCGGTTACCTGATCGGCCCGCACTACGACTCCCTCCTGGCGAAGGTGGTCGTCTGGGCGCCGGACCGGGACCTGGCGCTCAACCGGCTGGCGCGGGCGCTGGGCGAGTTCGACATCGCCGGTCCCGGTGTGCGTACCACGATCCCGTTCGTCGCCCGGGTGCTCGACGACGCCACGTTCCGCGCCGCCCGGCACACCACCGGCCTGGTCGACCGACTGCTCTGCCCGCCCGCCGACGCCCCGCCCGCCGACGCCCCGCCCGCCGTGGCGGTCGCCGTCGCCTGAGGCGCCCCGCTGTCCGTACTCGGATCGAAGGAGACCTGATGACCGTCACGCGTGGCCGACCGCTCACCGCGGAGATCACCGACATCCTGGTGGCGCACTGCGGCCTGGACGCCGCCGACGCCGCCCGTGCGCCGGACGCCTCCCTGGAGGAGCTGGGCATGGACTCCCTGGCGCTGCTGGAACTCTCCGCGGGGGTCGCCGACCGCTACCGGGTGCAGATACCCGAGCAGGCCGGGGTGTTGACCATCCCGGCCGTGGCCGACCTGGTCGCCGAGGCGACCGAGGCGGGGGACGACCCGCCGCCGGACCCGCCGGGGCACACCGAGAACGGCATCGTCGTCGCCGCCCCCCTCGCCCTGGTCTGGGAGATCACCAACGACGTGGCGAACTGGCCGGACCTGTTCACCGAGTACGCCTCGGTGCAGATCCTCGAACGCGACGGCCGGACCGTCCGGTTCCGGCTCACCATGCACCCCGACGAGAACGGGACGGTGTGGAGCTGGGTCAGCGAGCGCACCACCGACTGGGCCAACCGGGAGGTCCACGCCCACCGGGTGGAGACCGGGCCGTTCGAGTACATGAAGATCCACTGGCGGTACGCCGTCGAGCCCGAGGGCACCCGGATGACCTGGACCCAGGACTTCGCGATGCACCCCCAGGCCCCCCTGGACAACGCCGGGATGACCGCGCGGATCAACGCCAACAGCCTCGTCCAACTGTCGGTGATCAAGAACCGGATCGAGCAGGTCGCCCGGGAGCGGGCCGCCACCACGGGAGCCGACGATGAGTGAGACCACCACCCGCCTCGTGACCCTGAACGGCCTCCCGGCGGACACCCGGCGCGGCGGCGAACTGCGGGTCCTGCTCGGCCCGAAGACGGTGGGCAGCACCTCGGGCTTCATGGGGGTGGCCACCCTGCAACCGGGGGAGCGCATCGCCGAGCACTACCACCCGTACAGCGAGGAGTTCCTCTTCGTCACCCGGGGGGAGATCACGGTGGACCTGGACGACGAGCCGGTACCGGTGGCGGCCGGGCAGGGGTTGTTCGTCGCGATCGACGTCCGGCACCGGCTGCGCAACACCGGCGGGGAGCCCGCCGAGGTGGTGTTCCACCTGGGGCCGTTGGCCCCGCGACCCGAGTTGGGACACGTCGACACCGAGGTCGTCCCGCAGCGGAGTCCGGCGTGACCGCCGACCGGCCCCGCCGTACGGTGGTCACCGGGGTCGGGGTGGTCGCCCCCGGCGGGTCGACCCGGGACCGGTTCTGGAAGACGATCACCGAGGGGCGGACCGCCACCCGGCGGATCAGCTTCTTCGACCCGTCGCCGTTCCGGTCCCAGATCGCCGCCGAGTGCGACTTCGACCCGGACGCCGCCGGGATCACCCTGGCCGAGCGGGCCCACGCCGACCGGTACGTGCAGTTCGCGCTCGCCTGCTCGACCGAGGCGCTCGCCGACAGCGGCCTGGACCTGACCGACGCGCACCGGGCGGTCACCGGCGTGGTGCTCGGCACCGCCGTCGGTGGCACCATGGCCCTGGAACAGGAGTACGTCACCGTCAGCGACTCCGGTCGGCACTGGCTGGTCGACCACCGCCTCGGCGGCCGGTACCTCTACCAGGCGCTGGTGCCCAGCAGCCTCGCCGCCGACGTGGCCTGTCGGCACGGCCTGCACGGCCCGGCCCAGGTGGTCTCCACCGGCTGCACCTCGGGAATCGACGCCATCGGCTACGCCCACCAGCTGATCCTCGACGGCGAGGCGGAGATCGTCCTGGCCGGGGCGGCGGACTCGCCGATCTCCCCGGTGACGGTCGCCTCGTTCGACGCGATCAAGGCGACCAGCCCGGACAACGACGACCCGGCACACGCCTCCCGTCCCTTCGACGCCGACCGGCACGGGTTCGTCCTCGCAGAGGGGGCGGCGGTGCTGGTCCTGGAGGAGGCCGAACACGCCCGCCGTCGGGGCGCCCACGTCTACTGCGAGGTCGCCGGGTACGCCAACCGCAGCAACGGCTACCACATGACGGGCCTGCGTCCGGACGGGGTGGAGATGGGGATGGCCATCACCGACGCGATGGACCAGGCACGGCTCAACCCCGACCAGGTCTCCTACATCAGCGCCCACGGCTCCGGCACCCGACAGAACGACAGGCACGAGACGGCGGCGTTCAAGCTGGCCCTCGGGTCGGCGGCCTACCGGACCCCGATCAGCTCGATCAAGTCGATGGTCGGGCACTCGCTCGGCGCGATCGGCTCGATCGAGATGGCCGCGTGCGCCCTGGCCATCGAGTACGGCGTGGTCCCCCCGACGGCGAACTGGGCCACCCGGGACCCGGAGTGCGACCTGGACTACGTGCCGAACGAGGCGAGGGAGGTCCCGGTGGACGTGGCGCTCTCGGTGGGCAGCGGGTTCGGCGGATTCCAGTCCGCGATGGTCTTCCGTCGGTGGCCCGGGTCGGCCCGGGTCGGGTCGCTTCCGGACGCCGGGGACACCGCAGCACCGCCATCCGGGACGGGGCGGGCCCGGTGACCGCCCGCGCGGTGGTCACCGGCATCGGTGTGGTCGCGCCGAGCGGCATCGGCGCCGACGAACACTGGCGTACGGTCCGCGACGGCAGGTACCGGACCGGGCCGGTCACCCTCTTCGACGCCGACAGGTATCCGACGAGGATCGCCGGTGAGGTGGCCGGCTTCACCGCCGGTGACCACGCCGACAACCGGCGGCTGGTGCAGACCGACAGGTGGACCCACCTCGGGTTCGCCGCGACCCGACTGGCCCTGGCCGACGCCGGGCTGCCCGACCGCGACGACGACGCCGACCCGTACGACTACGCGATCACCCTGGCCAGCTCGTCGGGGGGCAACCTGTTCGGGCAGCGGGAACTCCAACGCCTCTGGGGCGGGTCGTCCCGCACCGTCGGGGCGTACCAGTCGATCGCCTGGTTCTACGCCGCCAGCGTCGGGCAGATCTCCATCCACCACCAGTTCAAGGGCCCCTGCGGGGTGCTGGTCGCCGAGGCCGCCGGTGGACTGGACAGCCTGGCGCACGCGGTCCGGACCGTCCGCCGGGGCACCCCGGTGGTGATCGCCGGGGCGACCGAGTGTCCGCTGAGCCCGTACGCGTTGGCCTGTCAACTGGCGTCCGGCCTGCTCAGTACGGATACCGACCCGGTCGGGGCGTACCGGCCGTTCGACGCCGCTGCCGGCGGCTACGTACCGGCCGAGGGGGGCGCGGTCTTCGTGGTGGAGGACCGGGACCACGCCCTGGCCCGGGGCGCGCGGATCTACGGTGAGATCACCGGTTGGGCGGCCACCCACGACGCCCGTCCCACCGAACCCGACACCCCCGTCGAGTCGACCTGGTACGCGCACGCACTGCGGCAGGCGCTGGTGCGGGCCGACGTCCGCCCCGACGAGGTGGACGTGGTCCTGCCCGACGCGCTGGGGGTGCCCGGCCACGACCGGGCCGAGGCCGACGCGCTGCGCGCCGTGTTCGGCGACCGACGCCCACCGGTGAGCACCCAGAAGCCGTTGACCGGCCGGGCCCACCAGGGCGGGTCGGCGTTGGACGTGGCCACCGCACTGCTCGCCTTCGCCCACGACACGCTGCCGCCCTCGGCCGGTCCCCGGGACCCCGCCGACGGCTGCGACCTGGACTTCCTCCGCGAGCCCCGGCGTCCGCGCAGTCGGGTGGCTGTCGTCGGGGCCCGGGGCTTCGACGGATTCAACAGCGCGCTGGTGTTGCGGGGGGCACCGGCACCACGACAGGGGGAACCATGACCGATCAACGGGCCCGAGTGGTCTTCCTGGTCCGCGTCCCGCAGGAGCGGACCGGGGACTTCCTGCGGGCGTACGACGCGGTGCGGCACCTCGTCGCCGACGGCGTACCCGGTCACCTCGTGGACCAGGTCTGCCGGTCGGCCACCGACCCGGAGCAGTGGCTGATCACCAGCGAGTGGCGTACGCTCGCCGACTTCGAGGCCTGGGAACGCAGCCCGGAGCACCGGGACCTGGTCCGGCCGATGCGGGAGTGCTTCACCGACGCCCGGTCGATGCGGTTCCGGGTGCACGCCCAGACCCCGACGCCGGTCGAGGTGGTGACAGCGCGCGGTGGCTGAGCGGCACGCGGTGACCCCGGTGGTTTCGCGGTCCGCTGTGGACGGCGATAATGGAGCGATGGTTACCTGGGAATACGCCCTGCTGGTCCGCCGGTACCAGGGACAGGGCCGCAGTTTCAGCGTCTCGTTCATCTGGTACGGCCCGGACGGGTCACGGTCCGACGTCACCGCCTACGGCGACACCGCCGTGGCCCACCTCAACCGGTACGGCCGACAGGGCTGGGAACTGGTCGTCGCCGCCGAGGACGTCAACAACGTCCAGGGCAGCACCGAGGTCCACCGCTACCACCTCAAGCGTCCGCTGAACTGACCCCTCCCTCCCACCCTCCCGTACACGATCAAGGGGTTTGCGTCGGCGACCTGTCGGATCGCGACGCAAACCCCTTGATCATCGTTCGGTTCCGGCCCCGGTGAGCGGGGCGACGGGTCAGGTCAGGTCCACCGAGGGGTAGAGCGGGAACCCGGTGAGCAGGTCACCGGCCTGGCGGCTGACCTTGTCGGCCAGGGTCGGGTCGAGGACGTACTTCGCCTTCGAGGCGGCACCGTCGGCACCCACCCCGGGGGCGGTCTGGCTGAGCACGGTGTGGATCAGCTCGGCGGTGGCGTCCATCTCCGCCGTGCCGAGCCCCCGGGTGGTCAGCGCCGGGGTCCCGATCCGGATCCCGGAGGTGTACCACGCCCCGTTGGGGTCCTGCGGCACCGCGTTGCGGTTGGTGACGATCCCCGAGTCGAGCAACGCCTGCTCGGCCTGCCGGCCGGTGAGGCCGTACCCGGTGACGTCGATGAGGACCAGGTGGTTCTCGGTGCCGCCGGTGACCAGCTTCGCCCCCCGGCGCAGCAGCCCCTCGGCGAGCGCCTGGGCGTTGGCCACGATGCGCTGCGCGTAGTCGGTGAAGGACGGCTGCCGCGCCTCGGCCAGGGCGACCGCCTTGGCAGCCATCACGTGCGGAAGCGGGCCGCCGAGCACCATCGGGCACCCGCGGTCGACCTGGTCGGCCAGCTCCGGGCCGCAGAGCACCATGCCGCCGCGCGGGCCGCGCAGCGACTTGTGGGTGGTGGTGGTGACGATGTGGGCGTGCGGCACCGGGTCGAAGTCGCCGGTGAAGACCTTCCCGGCGACGAGCCCGGCGAAGTGGGCCATGTCGACCATGAAGGTCGCCCCGACCGAGTCGGCGATCTCCCGCAGGATCCGGAAGTTGACCTTCCGGGGGTACGCGGAGTACCCACCGACCAGGATCAGCGGCTTGAACTCCCGCGCGGCCTCGGCCACCCGGTCGTAGTCGATCAGCCCGGTCGCCGGGTCGGTGCCGTAGCTGCGCTGGTCGAACATCTTCCCGGAGATGTTCGGCCGGAACCCGTGGGTCAGGTGGCCGCCCGCGTCCAGGGACATGCCCAGCATCCGCTGGTCGCCCAGCTCCCGACGCAGCGTGTACCAGTCCTGCTCGGTCAGGTCGTTGACGTGCCTGGCCTGCGCCTTGCGCAGGGCCGGGGCCTCCACCCGGTCGGCCAGGACCGCCCAGAAGGCCACCAGGTTGGCGTCGATCCCGGAGTGCGGCTGGACGTAGGCGTGCGCCGCCCCGAACAGCTCCCGGGCGTGCTCGGCGGCGAGGGCCTCGACGGTGTCGACGTTCTGGCAGCCGGCGTAGAACCGGCGGCCCACGGTGCCCTCGGCGTACTTGTCGCTGAACCAGTTGCCCATCGCCAGCAGGGTGGCCGGGGAGGCGTAGTTCTCGCTGGCGATCAGCTTGAGCGACTCCCGCTGGTCGGTCAGCTCCGCCCCGATCGCGTCGGCCACCCGGGGCTCGACGGCGCGGATCACCTCAAGCGCGCTGCGGAACGCGGTGGACTCGGCGCTGGACGACGACATGCGACCTCCTGGAGAACGTACGGGAAGGCCCAGGCGCTCGGCAGACGTCCTCGTGACGGGACCGCTCCCCGATGGTTGTCCATCTTCACGCGCCAGTCACGGCCCAGCAGCGATCCTACCGGGTACGCCGGCACGCTCTTCGGCTACACCGGCAACCGACGAGAGCGCCGGGGGCGCTGCGGGCTCGCGGCGGACGGCCGGTGGTGCCTAGGATCGTGGCCATGGCGGGGGACGGAACGGGCCGGTTGCTGGCCATCAGTGATCTGCACATCGGCTACCAGGAGAATCGTTCCTTCGTCGAGACGCTGCGCCCGCAGACCCCGCACGACTGGCTGCTGGTCGCCGGGGACGTCGCCGACACCGTCGCCGACATCGAGTGGGCGCTGGGCCTGCTGGCCGAACGCTTCGCCCAGGTCGTCTGGGTGCCCGGCAACCACGAGTTGTGGACCCCGCCGGCCGACCCGGTCACGCTGCGCGGGATGGAGCGCTACGAACATCTCGTCGACAGGTGCCGGAGTCTGGGGGTCCTGACCCCCGAGGATCCGTACCCGGTCTGGACCGGGCCCGGCGGCCCCGTCCAGATCGCCCCCCTGTTCCTGCTCTACGACTACAGCTGGCGGCCGGAGGGGTTGGACACCCCGGAGGCGGCCCTGGCCGAGGCGCACCGGACCGGGATCGTCTGCACCGACGAGTACTTACTGCACCCCGATCCGTACCCGACCCGGGCGCAGTGGTGTGCGGCCCGGGTGGCGCTGACCGAGCGGCGGCTGGCCGCCCGCGACCCGGACCTGCCCACCATCCTGGTCAACCACTACCCGCTGGTCCGGGAGCCGACCCGGGTCCTGTGGTACCCGATCTTCGCCCAGTGGTGCGGCACCGACGCCACCGCCGACTGGCACCTGCGCTTCGACGTCGCCGCGATGGTCTACGGCCACCTGCACATCCCACGGACCACCGTCCACGACGGGGTCCGGTTCGAGGAGGTCTCCCTGGGCTACCCGAGGGAGTGGAAGCCCCGCACCGCCCCGCCCGCGCTCCGGCAGATCCTGCCCGCCCCGACGAGCTGACCCGGACCGGTCGACTCGACCCGGCCCGGTCGGCGACGGCGGGTCAGTCGAGCCGGGCGCGGACGGCGGCCAGGGCGGTGTCCAGGCGGGGTGCCAGGGTCCGCGAGTAACTGGCGGTGAGGTGGTTGGTGTCCCGGTACACCAGCACCCCTCCGATGATCGGCGCGCACCTGTCGGTCGGGCAGATCGCGTCGTTGAGGTCGATCAGGTGCACCCCGGGCTGACCTGCGGCAGCCCGCTCCTGGGCCACCCCGCCACCGGCGGCGAGGACCTCGGCCCGGGGCGGGGCGCACCGGGAGAGCCGGTCCGGGTTCGCCGACACGCAGTCCACCGGGTCCGCCCGGTGGTACGGGGAGTCCCGCAGCACCACCACCGGGATCCCGAGCCGGGTCGTCTGCCGCCAGGTGTCCCGCAGCGCCGTGGCCATCCGCTCGTCCGGCCGGTCGGTCAGCACCCGTCCGTCGCGCACAGTCGGATACCGGAGGCTGCCCACCAGCAGCAGGTCGGGCGGGTCCTCCCGGAGTTCGGCGCGGACCCGTCGGTTCCACTCGGTGCAACTGGTGTACGGCTGCCCCCTGCGGGCCACCTCCACTGCCAGGAACGGGCAGGAGACCTTCGTGTGCGTCACCACCCGCCACCGGCGCTGGACCGCCACCTCGTGCAGGGCGGGCAGCCACTGGGTGGCGTGCGAGTCCCCGGCGAGGACGACGGTCAGTGAACCCTCCGGGTCGCCGTAGACGCAGCGCCGGGGCCGGTCGGCGGCGAGGTCGAGCTGACAGCCGGTGCTCGTCGCCACCGGGACGTCCCTCGTGGCGACCCTCGGGTCCGGGGTGATCGTGTCGACCCGGTCCACCGGTGCCCCGGCCGGGTCACCCCGGGGCTCACGTCGCAGGACGGCGGCCCCGGGTGCGGTCCCGGTGACGCCGACCCCGTCGCCGGAGGCCACCGGCACGGGGCTCGGCGGCGGTGGCGGCGGCCACACGGTCAGGTGGAACAGCAGACCCGCGAGGGCCGCCGTGGCGGTCCACACGCTGCCGATCCGCAGCGCCTGTCCCGGGTCCCACAGCAGGGTCGGCGAGTGGCGGATCGGGTTCTCCACGTACCTGTGGGTGAGCACCGCCGGGACCACCGACGCCGCCACCACCGCCAGTCCGGCACCGGCCCCGAGCGGCCCGAACCGGTGCTCGGCGACCACCAGCAGCGGCCAGTGCCACAGGTAGAGCGAGTAGGACAGCGCCCCGACGGCCCGCATCGGTGCCAGCCCGAGCAGCCCGGCCGGTCCGGCGCGTCCGGCCGCCACCGCGAACCCGAGCACGGCGGCGGTCCCGACGGTGGGCAGCAGGGCGACGTACCCGGGAAAGGCCCATCGCGGATCGAACGACACCGCCGAGGCGAGTACGGCGGCGAGTCCGACCCAGGCGACGACGGCGGCCACCGGCCGTGGGGTCCGGTGCAGCCGGACGGCGACCACCGCCACCGTCGCCCCCAGGGCGAGTTCCCAGATCCGCGTGGTGGTCACGAAGTACGCCGCCTCCGGTGCGGTCCGAGCCGAGCGGACCGACCAGGCGAACGAGGCGACGGCGACCAGCGCCAACCCGCCGACGAGGACCCGCCTGCCGTGCCGCCCGGCCAGACCGAGCAGGGCCAGCACCACCAGCGGCCAGAACAGGTAGAACTGTTCCTCCACACTCAGCGACCAGTAGTGCTGCACGATGCTGGTGGCCTGGTCGGCGGCGAGGTAGTCCACCGACTGGTCGGCCAGCCGCCAGTTCAGCACGTAGAGCGCCCCGGCGACCACGTCCCAGGCGGTGTCGGTGAAGCGCACCGTCGGCAGGAACAGGTACGTCAGCAGCAGCGCCACCAGCAGCACCAGCCCCGCAGCGGGAAGCAGCCGCTTCGCCCGGCGGGCGTAGAAGCCGGACACGGAGATCCGGCCGGTGCCGTCGAACTCCTCGACGAGCAGACCGGTGATCAGGAATCCGGAGATGACGAAGAAGACGTCCACCCCGACGAACCCGCCGGGCAGGTACCGGGTCGCGGCGTGGCCGACCAGGACCAGCCCGACCGCCAGGGCGCGCAACCCCTCGATGTCGCCCCGCAGAGCCGCCCGGGGCGCCGCCTGTGACCTGCTCATGTTCGGTGCCGTGGCCCATTCGGTGAGGCGGACGCGGAATCGGGAGCCGGCGACTGGTCGGCCCCTGCGGAGTCAACGAGGCCACACTCGCCCGAGGTGCGCCGCTTCGGGGCCGGGTTCGGTGGGGCGGTGTGGGCCCTGCGCTGTGGAGGCGTCCGTCCACTGCGGTCCGTTACATTGACCGGTACGCCGACAGATGAGGAGATCTCGTGGTGCAACCCGGTGACGTCGACGCCCGCAGTGCGTCCGAGGCCTCACGTCTCGACCCGTCGGTGGCGCACAACGCCCGGGTGTGGAACTACTGGCTCGGCGGGAAGGACAACTTCGAGTCCGACCGGATGGTCGGTGAGCGGATCCGCTCGATGTTCCCGGTGATCGGGGAGGTCGCCCGGGCCGATCGCCGGTTCCTCGCCCGGGTGGTCCGCCACCTCGCCGGTGACCTGGGGATCCGGCAGTTCCTCGACGTCGGCACCGGCCTGCCCACCGCCGACAACACCCACCAGTTGGCCCAGGCGATCGCCCCCGAGTGCCGGGTGGTGTACGTCGACAACGACCCGATGGTGCTGGTGCACGCCCGGGCACTGTTGACCAGTTCGCCCGAGGGGGCCACCGCCTACCTCGACGCCGACGTCCACCGTCCTGGTCGGATCCTGTCCGGGGCCCGCGCCACCCTGGACCTCGACCGACCGGTGGCGGTGATGATGCTCGGCATCCTCAACTTCGTGCAGGACACCGAGGAGGCGTTCGACATCGTGCGCCGACTGATGGGGGCGATGCCGGCCGGGAGCCACCTGGTGCTCACCCACCCCACCCTCGAACTGGGCGGGGCGGCGAACGAGGCGGCGATGGCGTTCTGGAACGAGCACGCCGCCCCGCCGATCCGGGCCCGGACCGGTGCCGAGATCAGCCGGTTCTTCGCCGGCCTGCACCCCGTGACACCGGGGTTGGTGTCGTGTGCCAGGTGGCGGGCCGACGAGCCGGTCGTTCCGCAGTACGGCGCTGTGGCGCGTAAGCCCTGACCTGGCCGTACTCCGACGCAGGACCGGCACGGCGTCGTACGGTCCTGCCCGGTCAGTCCCAGGGGCCCGACTCGCCGACGAACTCCTCGAAGACCAGCCAGGTCCGGGTGGACAGGACCCCGGCGATGCTCTGCACCCGGTTGAGGACCACGTCCCGCAGGGCCGCGTTGTCGGGTGCCCGGACCAGGGCCAGCACGTCGTGGTCGCCCCCGATCAGCGCGGCGTGCTCGATGTAGCGGACCCGGGCCAGCTCCGCCGACACCTCCCGCCAGGTGTTCTGCTCGATTGTCAGCCCGACGTACGCCGAGGTGCCCAGCCCGGCCCGTTCCGGTACCACCCGGGCGTGGAATCCGGTGATCACCCGATCGCGCAGCAGCCGTTCCATCCGGGCGTACGCGTTGGTGCGGGAGACGTGGACCCGTTCGGCGAGGGTACGCACCGACATCCGTCCGTCCCGGCTCAGTTCGGCCAGGATCCGTCGGTCCACCTCGTCGAGGGACCCGGCCGAACGTCCTGCGTCGCCGCCCCCGGTGCCGGTGTCGGTGGTCTCCTGGTCCATCAGAACCCCCTCAGGGTGCCAAACGTCCCGCCTTGGCCACGGATCTTGAGTCAATCATCCAACGGCAGGAGCATAGGCCCACCACACGTCCAGGAGGTCCCCGCCGTGACGACCACCCCCCAGGCGGCCCGCAGGGCATCCCCACGCAGCCGCCGCCCGGCGAAGAAGACGGCCGCCGACCCGGCCGCCGCCCTGCTTCCCACCGCCGAACCGGTCCGCCTGCTCGACCCCGCCGGCACCCCGGCGACGAGCCTGACCGACCACGTCATCCCCGAACCCGACACCCTTCGCGAGCTGTACCGGCGGATGGTGGTGGGGCGCCGCTTCGACGTCCAGGCCACCGCCCTGACCAAGCAGGGGCGGCTCGCCGTCTACCCGTCCTCCCGGGGGCAGGAGGCCTGCCAGGTCGCCCCCACCCTGGCGCTGCGGGACACCGACTGGGTCTTCCCCACCTACCGGGAGTCGATGGCCCTGGTCGCCCGGGGACTCGACCCCGTCGAGGTGCTCACCCTGCTGCGCGGCGACTGGCACTGCGGGTACGACCCGGCCGCCCGCCGTACCGCCCCCCAGTGCACCCCGCTGGCCACCCAGTGCGTCCACGCCGCCGGGGTGGCCCACGGCGAGACCCTCCAGGGCCGCGACACAGTCGCCTTCGTCTACATCGGCGACGGCGCGACCAGCGAGGGTGACTTCCACGAGGGCGTCAACTTCGCCGCCGTCTTCAAGGCCCCGGTGGTCTACCTGGTGCAGAACAACAAGTACGCGATCAGCGTCCCGCTGTCCCGGCAGACCGCCGCCCCGTCGCTGGCGTACAAGGGCATCGGGTACGGCGTGCCCAGCGAGCAGGTCGACGGCAACGATCCCGCCGCCGTGCTCGCCGTGCTCACCCGGGCGGTCGCCCACGCCCGCGCCGGCCACGGCCCGTACCTGGTGGAGGCGCACACCTACCGGATGGAGGCGCACACAAACGCCGACGACGCCACCCGCTACCGGGACGGAGCCGAGGTCGAGCAGTGGCGGGACCGGGACCCGATCGTGCGGCTGGAGACGTACCTGCGCTCCGTCGACGCGCTCGACGACGCCGGGGTCGCGGCGGTCGCCCAGGAGGCCGAGGAGTACGCGGCCGGGCTGCGGGAGCGGATGAACGCCACCCCCACCGTGGACCCGTTGAGCCTGTTCGACCACGTCTACGCCGAGCCGACCCCGCAACTTGTCGAGCAGCGCGAACAGGTCCGCGCGGAGCTGGCCGCGGCCCAGGCAGACCAGGCCGGGCAGGAGGGACCGCGATGACCGCGACCACCACGATGGCGAAGGCGCTCAACAGGGCGCTAGCCGACGCGATGGCCGACGACGACCGGGTGCTCGTCTTCGGCGAGGACGTCGGGCAGCTCGGCGGAGTCTTCCGGATCACCGACGGCCTCCAGGCCCGGTTCGGTGACAAGCGGTGCTTCGACACCCCGCTCGCCGAGGCCGGCATCGTCGGGTTCGCCGTCGGACTGGCCATGTCCGGGCTGCGCCCGGTGGTCGAGATGCAGTTCGACGCCTTCGGCTACCCGGCCTTCGAGCAGATCGCCTCGCACGTGGCGAAGCTGCGCAACCGGACCCGGGGGGCGCTGAGCGTACCCATGGTGATCCGGGTCCCGTACGCGGGTGGGATCGGCGGGGTGGAGCACCACTGCGACTCCTCCGAGGCGTACTACGCGCACACCCCCGGGTTGAAGGTCGTCACCCCGGCCACCGTCGTGGACGCGTACTCGCTGTTGCGGGCGGCGATCGACGACCCGGATCCGGTGGTGTTCCTGGAGCCGAAGAAGCTCTACTTCTCCAGCGGCGAGGCGCAGCTTCCGGTACGCACCGAGCCGATCGGCCGGGCGGTGGTCCGTCGTCCCGGCCGCGACGCCACCCTGATCGCGTACGGGCCGTCGGTGCCGGTCGCCCTGGAGTCCGCCGAGGCGGCCAGGGAGGAGGGCTGGGACCTGGAGGTGGTGGACGTGCGCAGCATCGTGCCCTTCGACGACGCCACAGTCACCGCCTCGGTACGCCGGACCGGCCGGGCCGTGGTGGTCACCGAGGCCCAGGGGTTCGCCGGGGTCGGTGCGGAGATCGCCGCCCGGGTCCAGGAACGCTGTTTCCACGCTCTGCACGCCCCGGTGCTGCGGGTCAGTGGGCTGGACATCCCGTACCCGGCCCCGATGCTGGAGCACACCCACCTGCCGTCGGTCGACCGGGTCCTCGACACGGTGGCCCGCCTCCAGTTCGACGACCGCCCCGACCCCCGGTGGGTGGTGAAGTCGTGAGTGGGCAGCGCGAGCAGGTGTTCGTGTTGCCGGACCTCGGTGAGGGGCTGACCGAGGCCGAGATCGTGCAGTGGCTGGTCGCCGTGGGGGACATGGTGACCGTGGACCAGAGCGTGGTCGAGGTGGAGACGGCAAAGGCGGTCGTCGACGTGCCCTGCCCGTACGCCGGGCGGGTGGTCGCCCTGCACGGCGCGGCCGGTGAGGTCCGCCCGGTGGGCCGGCCCCTGATCACCGTCGCCGTCGACGACGAGGCCGGGGCGGAGCCGGCCGGGCACGCCGTCTACCGGGAGGAGGAGCGGGCCGGTTCCGGGAACGTCCTGATCGGCTACGGCACCGGGCACGGGGGCGCGGGCCGTCGTCGCCGCCGGGCCGGGCTCGCCGTCGTCGCCGAACCGTCCCAGCCGGGCGCACCGTCGTCCCCGGCGGTGTCCGGGGTGACGGCTCCGCCTCCGGTCCCCGGTGCCGGGAGCGCCGGGCCGCCGTCCGGGCCGGGGGGTGTCCTGGTCATCTCGCCGATCGTGCGTCGGTTGGCCCGCGACGGTGGTGTCGATCTGACCACCGTCACCGGCACCGGCCCGGGTGGGGTGATCCGTCGGGCCGACGTGGAGGCGGTGACCTCCGTCGGGTCCACCCCGACCACCGAGGCTCCGACCGCCGGGTCCTCGACCGCCGAGGCTCCGGCGGCGTCCCCTGTCGGCGACGCCGACGTGGTCGTGCCGTTGACCGGGATCCGGCGGGTGATCGCCGACAAGCTGTCCCGCAGCCGGCGGGAGATCCCCGAGGTGACCATCTGGGTCGACGTGGACGCCACCGGGCTCCTGGAGACCAGGGCGGCGATCAACGCGGCCCAGCCGGACCGGCCGGTGGGCCTCCTGGCGCTCCTGGCCCGGATCTGCCTGTCCGGGCTGCGCCGTTTCCCGCAGCTCAACTCGCAGGTCGACACGGCGAACCAGCGGATCGTCCAGTCCGCCGGGGTGCACCTGGGGATCGCCACCCAGACCGATCGGGGGCTTGTCGTTCCGGTGCTGCGCGACGCCCACCGGTTGACCACGACGGAACTCGCCGCCGAGTTGGCGGCGACCACCGCCGCCGCCCGGTCCGGGACCCTGCCTCCCGCCCGGCTGACCGGCGGCACCTTCACCCTCAACAACTACGGGGTGTTCGGGGTGGACGGCTCCACCCCGATCATCAACCATCCGGAGGCGGCGCTGCTCGGCGTCGGGCGGATCGTGGACAAGCCGTGGGTCGTCGACGGGCAGCTGGCGGTCCGCAAGGTCACCCAGCTCAGTCTCACCTTCGACCACCGGGTCTGCGACGGTGGGGTGGCCGGGGGGTTCCTGCGGCACGTCGCCGACTGTGTCGAGCAACCGGCCCGGCTGATCGCCGCCACCTGATCGGCCACGACCACCGGCCCCGACCGTCTTACCGCAGGTCGGGGCCGGTGGTCGTCGGTGCCACGGTCGGCCGGTTTCCGGCGGCGGGGGCGGGGAAACCAGCGGGGCGGCCGACGGCGGTCGTGGCGGCCCGGGGTGGCCGTGCGCTGTCGGGAGGGGTACGCCGATGTCGTTCCAGGGTCTTCCTCCGGCGGTACGGGAGCGTCGGTCGGCGGTGGCGGGGGCACCCCTGTACTGCGACGCGCAGCAGTTCGGCCTTGAGGGTGACGGGGTGACGAACGACCAGCCGGCGCTCGCCGCGCTGGTGGACCGGCTCGGGGACGGGTACGTCGCCGACGGCCGGGCCCGGATCATCTACTGCCCTCCGGGGCTCTACTCGATCCGGGACGCGGGGACCATCTGGCGCAGCGGGGTGTCGCTGATCGGTGCCGGTCCGGGGGTGACCCGTTTTCTGCTGAGCAACGAGGGCAACCGGGCCGAGCCCACCCCGTTGGCCTTCTGGACGACCGTGCAGCACGGGGCGGACCGGGACCGGCACATCGCCGACTGCACCTTCGCCGACTTCGAGATCGACGGCTCGGGGGTGGCGATGGCCGAGTACAGCTACCTGGCCAAGGGGTTGGGGTTGCAGTACGTGGTGCGGGGGCAGTTCCGCAACCTCTACATCCACCACACCGCCGCCACCGGGTTGGGCTGCGACTTCCTCCAGGACAGCGTGATCGATTCGGTGGTGGTTGTCGGGTGCGGCAGGTTGGACAACGGCGAGGAGATGGGGGGCGCGGGCATCGGTGTCGGGATCGGCGGGTGGGGGGCCGTCGAGCGGTTGACCATCGCCAACTGCACCACAGTCGGCAACGGCACGAACGGGATCTTCCTGGAGTTGCAGAAGGACACCTGGGTTCCGCCCCGTGGGTACCGGATCATCGGCTGTCACAGTCAGGGCAACCGGTTCGGCATCTCCGACTGGGGTGCCGACGGGCTGATCGTCACCGCCTGCACGATGATCGGCAACCTGGAGGCCGGGTTCGACGTCTCCGCCGAGGGGACCTCCGGGGTCGCCGGTCGGGGCGGGCTGGTCACCGACTGCGTCATCGACGGCAACGTCCGCGACGGGGTGAGCGTGGGGAACACCCCCGGGCCGTACACGGTGCGCGGGAACCGGATCACCGACAACGGGGCGTACGGCTTCCACCAGCACAACCTCAGCCACGGTACGGGTTTCCGGGGGCCGGCAGGCGAGGTGGTGATCGAGGGCAACGACTTCTGGGGCAACGGGTTGGACGCCATCCGGGTCGACCAGCCGATGTCGGACGCCATGATCGTGGACAACCGGATCCGCAACAACGGCAGGCAGTGTGCGGGTGCGGCCGAAGGGGGCGGCGAGTCGGTCCGCTACAGCGACAGGTACGTGGTGGACCGGAGGGCGGACTGGCCGCACGACGGTCACCGGGGCAAGGTGCTGCGGGTGGGGGAGCGGGTCGCCGTGGTGGCCGCCAACACCGGCACCGAGCTGACCCTGGCCCCGGTCCGGCCGGGGGCGGACTCGGCGTGGAGCGGGGACACCCCGTCGCCGGGCACCCGCTACGAGCTGCCCGCCGCGCCGCAGACCCGGGCCGGGATCACCGTCAACGCCGCCGTCGACCAGGCCACCGTCCGGGGCAACCGGATCTGGGACAACAACGAGGTACGCACCCAGAGCCACGGCCTGTGGATCACCGATCGGGGCAGTTGTGTGGGGTGCCGGGTCGAGGACAACGATCTCGGTGGCAACGCCGAGGCCGCGACCCGTCTGGACACCCCTCCGGTGGGTGGCCGCTGGGACCGCAACCACGTCGACCAGGACTGGTCCTGACCCCTTCGCCCCACCGTCCGCCCTGACCCCTTCGCCCCGTCGTCCGCCCTGATCCCTTCGCCCCACCGTCCGCCCTGATCCCTTCGCGCAACGTCGCCCGCCCGGCCGGCACCCGAGTGGGTCGTGGCGGTCCGCCCTGCGCCGAATCCCGTGCCGGACGGCGGGTGGGATCGGACGAGTGGGCACCGGGGTCCCTCGCCGCCCGTCGTTCGTGAAAGGAGTCGTCGGGGGCCTCCCCGCTCCCGCAGGACGAAACCGGATAATTGTCGCCAATGATCGTCGTGGGTAAATGTGACAAAAGTTCGGCGGCGTTACCCCTCACCTGGTGACAATGTCCAGGTGAGCAGCGGAAACGGGGGGACGCTATGCGATTGAAGCGGCGGTTGGGACTGCTGACGGTGGCGATCGTGGTGGCACCGACGGCGGTTGCCGGATGCACCACGGAACGGAAGTCCGTCGAACGGGCCGAACAGCGGGCGAATCCGCCGGAGGTGACGAGTGTGACACCGGCGGACCGGGCGCGGGACATTCCGGTCAGCGCCGAGGTGGGGGCCACCGTCACCGACGGCCGGATCACTGCCGTCAAGATCACCGACGACAGGGGTGGGAAGGTCGCCGCCGAGCCCCGGGAGGACGGCTCCACCTGGGTACCCACGAAACCGTTGGAGCCCAGGCGGAAGTACACCGCCGAGGTGACGGCGACCGGTGACTCCGGCCGGACCAGTACCCGCCGGACGACGTTCACCACAATGGCGGAATCGACCCGTCCGGCGGTGACGAGTGTGCTGTATTTCGCCGGTAACCGGACGTACGGCACGGCGATGCCGGTGACTGTGGCATTCGACCCGCCGATCGCCGAGAAGGACCGCGCCGACGTGCAACGGCGACTGTTCGTCCGGACGAACCCGCCGCAGCCCGGCGTCTGGTCCTGGATCCCCGACGGCAGTCAGGTCTACTACCGGGCACCGGAGTTCTGGCGTCCCGGCACCACGATCAGTGTCCGCTCGGCTCTGGAGGGCCTGCCGATCGGCAGGGAGAAGGTGGGGGACGCCGACCGTACCGCCACGTCGACGATCGGCAGGCAGGTCTCGTTGGAGGTCGACAACGCCACCAAGCAGATGTCGGTGTTCCGCGACGGCAAGCTGGTACGCCGGATCCCGGTGAGCCTCGGCAAGCCGAGCACCCCCAGCTCCAGCGGCAAGATGGTGATCATGGAGAAGCACGAGTACACCACCTTCGACACCCGGGGGGAGCCCGACGGCGGGTACGTCGTCGACGTCGAGGACGCCCAGCGCTACACCTGGGGTGGCGAGTTCATCCACGCCGCTCCCTGGTCCGAGGGGGACCAGGGCAACACCAACGTCTCCCACGGCTGCGCCAACGTGTCGTCGAGCGCTGCTGACTGGCTGATGGGGGTGACCCAGGTCGGTGACCTGATCGAGGTCAAGGGCACCGAGGTCCAGCTCCAGCCCGGCAACGGCTGGACGGCCTGGAACGTCACCTGGGACGAGTACGTCAGGGGCAGCGCCCTGCCGGTGCCGGCGGGTCTGGGTGCCCCGGGCGGCTCGCAGGGGCAGGGTCGGCTCGGGGGCGGGTCCCCGGCACCGGCACCGTCGGGCAGCGGCGGCTGAGGTCCACGCGGCGTGGGCGCCCCCGCTGCGGCGCGACCCCTGACCCGGATCGGGACCGGTGTCATCCCTGGGGATGAGAGGGTGCAGGTCAGGGTCTTACCCTGGGCGGACCCGGATTCGGTCGACGGAGGGGTGGAACTGTCGTAGTCCGGCGGTAGGTTCGGAGCATGGCAGAGCGCAGTGAGCGGTTCGACGTGCGGATCGCCGTCGGCGAGCACGCGGTGAACATGTGGGCGGTCGGTGAGATCGACATCGCCACCGTGGGGCAGCTGCGTGGGGCGCTCTGGGCTGCTCCGGTCCGGCCGGTGCTGTGGCTGGATCTGTCCGGCGTGCGACTGCTCGCCGCCACCGGGGTGCGGGCGCTGGTCGCCGCGCACCTGCGGATCCGGGCCCGGGGCGGTGAGCTGGTCCTCGTCGATCCGGATCCGGTGGTGGCGCGGGTGCTGCGGGCCACCGGGCTGCACCGGGTGATGCGGGTCCAGTCGGGTGCGACGCCGACGGGGGGCGGCGCGCTGCTGGCCGCCTGACGGGGGAGCGGGGACCGGCACCGTGCGGTGCGTGGGGCGTCGTCCCGGGCACCCCGCCGGTCGGCCCCGTTCCGGCGGTCCGACCGGCCTCGGGGTGGCCACCGCCGTGGCGGGGCCACCCCGAGGCCGGATCCGAGTCGATCAGCGTACGTCGAGCAGGTCGACCACGAAGACCAGCGTCTCGCCCGGCTTGATCACGCCGCCGGCACCCTGGTTGCCGTAGCCCAGGTGCGCCGGGATGGTCAGCCGCCGCCGGCCGCCGACCCGCATGCCGACGACCCCCTGGTCCCAGCCGGCGATGACCCGGCCGCCCCCCAGCGGGAACTCGAACGGCTGTCCCCGGTTCCACGAGGCGTCGAACTCGGCGCCGGTGGAGTGGGCGACCCCGACGTAGTGCACCCGCGCCGTCTGACCGGCACGCGCCTCCGCTCCCTCACCGACGGTGATGTCCTCGATCACCAGGTCGGCCGGGGGCGCACCCTCGATCGGGCCTACCTCGGGCTTGTCCATGTGTGGCCTCCTGCTCGATAGATCGTTGCCGTCACCGTCGATCCTGCCGGATAGCGATCCGCTGATCTCCCCCGGTACCCGTCACCACCAAGGACGGTGGGCGTCACCTGGGGTGACGCCCACCGTCGCGGGGGGAGGGAACCGGTACCGTTCATCGCAGCCAGGGCAGCCGCCGCACCAGGGGGAGACCGGCCCAGAACCGGCCGAGGCCGAGGGTGTCGCCCGCGTTGACCAGGGTCAGCCCGGCGAGGAGGGCGGCGTGGATCAGGTGCTCGTCCATGAAGGGGTTGGTCTCCGGAGGCAGGACGACGGTCCACATCATCACGTAGAGCAACCCTCCGGCGACCGCGGCGACCCGCATCCCGATGCCGAGCATCAGCGCCGTTCCGATCCCGGCCAGGCCGGCCATGAACAGCCAGTCCGCCCAGGCGGCCCCGGCGATGCCCTGGTAGAGCCCGGCGAAGGGGCCGGTAGCGCCGAAGGTGAGGAAGCCCTGCGTCGGGCTGCCGCCGTTCACCCAGGCGTTCTCCGCCGGGGTGGCGAACCCGAGGCCGAAGGTCTTGTCCAGGAAGGCCCAGAGGAACGTCCAGCCCAGGGCCAGTCGGATCGCGGCGAAGACGAACCGTGCGGCCCGCGTACCAGGCCGTTCGCGCCCGGCCGCCTCGGCTGCGCCCCGCCCGGTGCCGGTGGTGGCGGTGGTCCGCCCGGTGGTGGCGGTCATGGTCTCCACGTCCTCTCCTGTGCCGGCCACCGCACCTCGGCGGTGGCAGTTCCATTGGACGCCGGTCCGGCGGTCCCGGGCAGGGCCGACCGGGCCCGTCCCGACCGGGACCTTCGACCCCTCAGGCACCGGGCCGGGTGCCTCTGCCGACGACCGGGCGGGGTCCGTAGCGTCGGCCTCGACGAGGGCCGGGAGGAACTGATGCGCACGTGGCAGGTGGGTGAGGTGATGACCGGTGACGTCGTGTCGGTGCTCGCGGTCCGCGACGGGCTGGTCTCGGTCCAGGTGCGCGACGGGGCCGTCACGCTGACCGGTCGGCTCGACCAGCGCACCGACGTCGAGGTGGCCGGTTCTCCGCACCGGGCGGCTCAGGGCTGGTCCTCTGCACCGGGCGGCACGACCCGGTGCTTCAGGGGCTGGTCACCGGCCGGGCGAGCTGGTCGGCGAGCACGGCCGGGGCCTGCGCCAGCGACGGGCCGTACCAGGTGAGGTGCCGCCCGCTGACCAGCGCGCAGGGGACGCCGGGGAAGGCCTGCGGGCCGTCGTCCGCCGTGAACAGGTACGGCTCGTCGGGCAGGACCACCAGGTCGGGTCGCCGACCCCGCAGATCCGCCAGGTCGGGCCGGGGGTACCGGTCGGGGTCGGTGGCGTAGAGGTTCGTCACCCCGAGCCGGTGCAGCACGTCACCGGCGAAGGTGTCGGAGCCGAGCACCACCCACGGCCGTCGCCAGACCGGGACCACCGCCCGACGGCCGACCGCCGGGTCGGGCGGCGGCAGCGCGGACCAGGCCCGCCGGGCCGCCACCAACCACCCCGGTTCCTCGGGTACGCCGAGCGCGGCGAGCAGGTCGGCCAGTTCGGTCAGCGCCTGCGGCACCGTACGCGGATAGGTGACCCGGACCGGGATCCCGGCGGCGGTGAGGGCCCCGGCGTCCTCGCGCCGGTTCTCCTCCACGTTGAGCAGCACCAGGTCCGGCCGCAGGTCGAGCACCCGTTCCAGGTCGGGGTACTTGCTCCCGCCGACCCTGGGGACGTCCAGGTCGGCCGGGTGGGTGCACCAGTCCGTGGCCCCGACGAGCACCTCCGGGCGGGTCCGGGCCACCGCCTCGGTCAGTGACGGCACCAACGACACCACCCGCACCGTCCACCTCCGCTGCTGTGCCGACCCGCTCGCGGCGAGGTCGACCGGTCCGCCGTGCCGGGTCAGTCCATCGGCGGGGCGGCGGCCAGGGTGGCCACCGGGACATCCTCCCGCACCGCCCACCGCAGCGCCTGCCGGACCTCGGCCACCGGCAGCGGTCGGCGCGCCGTCACCGCCACGACGGTGTGGACGGCGAAGCTGACGAACGGGTACGACCGGGTCTGCCCGGCGACCGACTCGTGCAGCCGTTGGGCGGCGGCGACCGCCTCCTCCTCGGAGCGGGCCGGCAGGATCAACAGGTACTCCCGGTCGGCGAGGCGTACCGCCCGGTCGGCGGGGCCGAGCACGCCGGTGAGGACCCCGAGCACGGCCTGCGCCTCCCGGGCCGCCCCGCGCCGGACCACCCGGTCGGCGGCACCGGCCGACTCGCCCAGGCTCACCCCGATCAGCGCCACCGGCAGCACCCCCGAGGCGGTCACCGCGTCCGCCCCGATCCAGTGCGCCATGCCCGCCTCGTCGAGGATCCGGACCGACTCGTCGGCCGCGTCGGGTCGACGGCCGGGGGTCGGCACGGTGCGGTACGCCCGGTCGGCCCGTCCGGCGAGCAGCCGGGCCGCCGCGTCGACCCGGGCCTCACCTGGGGCGGCCGGCAGGTCCCGGACCCGGCGTACCGTCTCGTCCACCGCCGCGCGGGCGTCGGCGGGCAGCCGGTCGGCGAGCACCTCCCGCAACCGCAGCACCTCGTGCAGGGCCTCGTCGCGGCGCAGGCTCCACCAGGCGTCGAAGAGCCGTCCTGACTCCACTGTGGACGCATCGGACGCCACCTCGACGCGGTCCCGGGCCACCAGGACACCGCCGAAGCGGGGGGTCAACGCCACCACGGTCCACTCCCGGGCCAGGTCGTCGCTCTCGTCGAGGGACACCGCGTACGCCCCCGGGGGAGGCAGCACCGGGTCGGCCCCGACCAGACCGACGACTGTCGCCGCCGCCCGCGCCGCGATCCGCTCGTACCGTCGTCGCTCCCTGTCGAAGTACGGCAGCCGCTGGAACAGGGCGAACACCACCAGCGGGCCGTCTTCTGCGGTGGCCGACGCGGCCCGTTCGATCGCGTGCGAGACGGTGACCAGGCTGCGCTTGCTCAACTGTTCGGGTACCGGTCCACTCTGCCGCACCCCGCGAGCCTAGCCGTAGCCGGTGAGCCGGATCGGCGGCCCGGGGCGTACGGCGACTGCCTGCGGACGTCGGTCGCATTCCGGTGACGCGTCGACCCCCGGACGGACGACGGCCTGTCACCGTGACGACGCCTTCGGCAACCGATGGAAATTCCTCACAGATTCCGGAGAACCGGTTGAACCCTCGTCGGCGTGGGGCCGTACTCCTGCGCGAATGAACACGATCTTCCCCCGCGTCCGCCGGCGTGGGGCGACGGTGCGGAAAGGGCATCGTCGGTCATCGACATGCGACCGGAGGTGTCGCAGTGTCCTCGACGTGGTGTCCCCACCCGAATTCCCGTCGGTCCGCCGAGGGCACGAGTCAACTACCGGATCGAGAAGGAGAGCAATTCGATGCGCAGGTCCACACGGGCGCGACGGTCATCCGGTAACGCGCGGAGCAAGCGGCTGGTGGCCGTGGCCGGCACCCTTGCGGTCTTCGGCGGAATCGTCGCCGTGACCCAGATTTCGTCTGCGCAGGACCGGCCCGCGGTTAAGAAGCCGGTGGCTGCGGAGTGCGTGGCACCCCCGCAGGGGGCGGCCGACAGGAACGGCAGTGGCATCACCGTCAACGAGCAGAACGGCCGGGAGGTCCGCAACTACTGGGGCGACGGACAGATGTCAAAGGCCCAGTGCCAGTCGCTGCAGGCCGGCAACGCGATCGCGACGATCAGCTGCCCGGACCCCACCGACAGGTTGCCCCGGGAGATCCCGGCCCGGGCCCAGCGGGAGGTGTCGCGCAACCTCGCCCTGCTGACCACCCAGATCGAGGAGGCCAACCGGCGCCTGGCGGCCGAGGGCAGCAAGGGGCAGGGCTTCGTCGACAACGCGATCCTGGGGCCGCTGGCGGCCAAGCGGAAGGCGACGCTGGACCGGATCGCCATCGCCATCGGCCGGGTCGCCGAGCGCCCGCAGGGCCTCGCCGAGTTGGCGACCTGCCAGGTCGTCAACGTCAATCCCAACAACGGGAACAACAACGGCGGCAACAACGGCGGGAACAACAACGGCGGGAACAACGGGGGCAACAATCCCAACAACGGGCTGGACGTGCTCGCCCAGGACTGCGAGAGCAGCCGCCTGGAGGCGCACGACGGCTTCCAGCGCGGTGACCGGTGCGTCAGCACCTCCTTCGGCGAGGTCGGCAGCGCCGGCAACAACCCGTCCCTGCTGATCACCGAGTTCCCCGAGCAGGTGCAGGCCAACCAGGCGTTCACCCTGCGGGTCTCGACCCGCAACCTGGTGCGCGACCGGTTCCTCCCGGCCGGCCAGGGCGGCTACTACCTCGAGGGCTCGGTGCTCAACGGGGAGGGCCTGACCCGAGGCCACTTCCACAGCGCCTGCCGGATGCTCGGCGACACCGGCCAGGCACCGGACCCGGCGCCCGCGCCTGCGTTCTTCGTGGCCACCGAGGACGGGGCCGGTGGACGTAACCCGGACGAGGTCGCGATCCAGGTCCCGGGTCTGCCCCAGGCGGGCATCGCCCAGTGCGCGGTGTGGGCCGGTGACGGCTCCCACCGGGTGCCGATGATGGAGCGGGCCAACCAGACCCCCGCCTTCGACGTGGTGCGGATCCAGGTCGGCTAGTCGGACCGGTCACGCGCAGAAGCCGCCCGGGAACCGTCCCGGGCGGCTTCTGCGCGTCATGTCGCCGGTGCCCGCCGGGGACGGGGGACCGGCGTGAACGTCACACGAGGTCAGCGGTTCTTGTACGCCTCGACCACCGAGACCGGGATTCGACCCCGCTCGGAAATCTCGTGCCCGTTCTTGGCCGCCCATTCCCGGATCGCCCGGTTCTGCTCGCGGTCCATTCCGGTGATCGGACGGCCACCCCGGCGCCCCGGACGGCTGCTCTCGACCGGCCCGCGTCCGATCCTGCGGCCGGCATTGATGTACGGGTCGAGGGCCTTGCGCAGCATCCCCGCGTTCTCGTCGGAGACGTCGATCGTGTAGGTGACGCCGTCGAGGCTGAACTCGACGGTGCGGTCGGCCTTTCCGCCGTCGAGGTCGTCGGTCAGAACCGTGATTACTTTCCTTGCCATCGCCCATTACTCCCTGTGTGTGGCGGGTGTGGGTAAAAGTTTGACCCACCGGCGGGCAATACCGCAACAATATGCGTGCCTTCATTCGGCGGGTCGTCATTGCCGGGCTGTTAAGCCGTTCGTCACCTGTGGAAAGTGCCCGGTCAGGCGCTCCTCAATCACCCTGTGGGGTCGACCGGTCCGGCGAGTGCTCGCGTTCGCGCGCGACTCCCGAGCGTGAAACTTCCGCAACCGCGCTGCCCACTTTTGCTCATGCTTCTGTCCGTGAATTCGCAGCAGGTGCCGGAGCGGGTCGTACGGTAGGCCGACGAACTCCCACCGCGCGCGTGTCCCGGGTCACAGCGAGGAACAAGGAGGCCGGGCCGTGGACTTGAGTCAGACACGCTCAAGTCAACCTGATGGCAGGTGTCCGATGGCAACTCTTCCGGTACTACCCCTGACCGACGCCGTCCTGCTGCCCGGGATGGTCGTCCCGGTGACCCTCGACCCGAGCACCCAGGCCGCCGTCGACGCCGCCCGCGCCACCGGCGACCAGCGGCTGCTCGCCGTACCCCGCATCGACGGGGAGTACGGCCCGGTCGGCACCGTCGCCACCATCGAGAAGCTCGGCCGGTTGCCCGACGGCGAACCCGCCGCTGTCGTGAGAGGCCTCACCCGAGCCCGGATCGGGTCCGGCGTACCCGGCCCCGGCGCCGCGCTCTGGGTCGAGGCGGCGACAGTGACCGAACCCGCCCCGGCCGGACGGGCCCGGGAACTCGCCCGCGAGTACCGCGCCCTGATGACCTCCGTGCTGCAACAGCGGGGGGCGTGGCAGGTCGTCGACGCCATGGAGCGGATGACCGACCTGTCCGAGCTGGCCGACTCCGCCGGGTACGCGCCCTGGCTCACCCTGGCGCAGAAGACCGACCTGCTCACCGCCCCGGACGTCACCTCCCGGCTGGAACTGCTCGTCGGGTGGGTCCGTGAGCACCTCGCCGAGCAGGAGGTCACCGAACGGATCAACACCGACGTCCGGGAGGGGCTGGAGAAGTCCCAACGGGAGTTCCTGCTGCGTCAGCAGCTCGCCGCCATCCGCAAGGAACTCGGCGAGGAGGAGCCGGACGGTTCCGCCGACTACCGCGCCCGTGTCGAGGACGCCGACCTTCCGGAGAAGGTCCGCGAGGCGGCACTGCGTGAGGTCGGCAAGCTGGAACGGGCCAGTGACGCCTCACCGGAGGCGGGCTGGATCCGTACCTGGTTGGACACGGTCCTGGAGATGCCGTGGAACGTCCGTACCGAGGACGACACCGACCTGGCCGCGGCGCGCGCCGTGCTCGACGCCGACCACGCCGGCCTCGCCGACGTCAAGGACCGGATCCTGGAGTACCTCGCCGTGCGCAACCGGCGCGCCGAACGTGACCTCGGGGTGGTCGGCGGACGCGGCTCCGGCGCGGTCCTCGCCCTGGCCGGCCCGCCCGGCGTCGGCAAGACCAGCCTCGGTGAGTCCGTCGCCCGGGCCCTCGGTCGCAACTTCGTCAGGGTCTCCCTCGGCGGCGTCCGTGACGAGGCCGAGATCCGCGGGCACCGGCGCACCTACGTCGGGGCGCTGCCCGGCCGGATCGTCCGGGCGTTGCGGGAGGCCGGTTCGACGAATCCGGTGGTCCTCCTCGACGAGGTGGACAAGCTCGCCGTCGGTTACGCCGGTGACCCGGCCGCCGCCCTGCTGGAGGTGCTCGACCCGGCGCAGAACCACACCTTCCGGGACCACTACCTGGAGGTCGACCTCGACCTGTCCGACGTGCTCTTCCTGGCCACCGCCAACGTGGTGGAGGCGATCCCCGGCCCCCTGCTGGACCGGATGGAACTGGTCGCCCTGGACGGGTACACCGAGGACGAGAAGGTGGCCATCGCCCGTGACCATTTGCTGCCCCGGCAGCGGGAACGGGCCGGACTCACCGCCGACGAGGTCACAGTCACCGACGCCGCACTCGCCCGGATCGCGGGGGAGTACACCCGGGAGGCCGGTGTACGGCAGCTGGAGCGGTCCCTGGCGAAGATCCTGCGCAAGGTGACAGTGGCGCTGTCCACCGACAGCGACCCGGTCCGGGTCGACGTCGAGGACCTGACCCGCTACCTGGGCCGACCCAAGCACACCCCGGAGTCGGCCGAGCGTACCGCCGTGCCCGGTGTCGCCACCGGGCTGGCTGTCACCGGCGCCGGTGGGGACGTCCTGTTCGTCGAGGCGTCCAGCATGGAGGGCGAGCCGGGGTTGACCCTGACCGGTCAGCTCGGGGAGGTGATGAAGGAGTCCGCCCACATCGCCCTGTCCTACCTGCGGTCGAACGGGCGGCGGCTCGGGCTCGACCCCAACGCCCACGCCGGTCGACGGATCCACCTGCACGTGCCGGCGGGCGCGGTCCCCAAGGACGGCCCCAGCGCCGGTGTCACGATGGTCACCGCGCTGGCCTCGTTGGCCGGTGGCAGGCCGGTCCGCCCCGAGTTCGGGATGACCGGCGAGGTGACCCTCTCCGGCCGGGTGCTACCCGTCGGCGGGGTGAAGCAGAAGCTGCTCGCCGCCCACCGGGCCGGGCTCACCGAGGTCGTCGTCCCGGAACGCAACGAGCCGGACCTAGACGACCTTCCCACCGAGGTACGGCAGGCGCTCACCATCCACACCCTCGCCGACGTCGCCGACGTGCTCGCCCTGGCGCTGCGCCCGGCAGACGCCGAGACCCCCACCGCAGACCCCCTCACCGTCGCCTGAGCCCGTCCGGACGGGTCCCGCC
>NZ_JBEPEQ010000078.1:0-28806 GCF_040300925.1 Micromonospora sp. NPDC000207 | reverse complement strand
TCCGGCATCGCCCACCTCCACAACATCATCCTGACCGGGTGACACCAACACCGTTGACCGGCAACGCCATCACCGAGTTACGAGACATCCTTTAGTTCCACTTGATCCTGTCCGAGCGTAACTTCCATTGACTTCCATCTGTTCAGCCGATAGCGTTCCTGCAACTTGCCGTATGGCAATTAATCACGGGGGCTCTCATGGGCGCACTCTCGGCATGTCGCCGACGCCGCGTTAATCCGCGGTGAAAAATCTCCTGGCTCTTCTGGCGACGATTCATGTGGGGTCCGCCGTCGGCTAGGTCCGACCAATTTTTCTTTCGCGCAGCAGTGATCCTGCCGTGCGTCTTCCGTGTGGCTTCACGCCGCGAAGTCACCCGCGCCGGCACCACCAACCTCACCTACGGACACAACGACCAGCACGGCATGCCCTGGCTCCAGTCCTGGACCAACGGCCTCAACCCCACCATCCACGTCGAACGCGACGGCCTCGGCACCCCCCTCGGACTGCGCATCGGCACCACCGACCACGCCTACGTCCTCGACGCCCTCGGCTCCGTCGTCGCCATCGTCAAGACCGACGGCACCGCCGCCGCCACCTACACCTACGACCCCTACGGCAATGGCCTCACCGCCACCGAGACCGGCCTCGGACAAACCAGCATCATCCGCTACGCCGGCGGCATCCACGACCCCGCCACCAACTACACCAAGTACGGCCAACGCTGGTACAACCCCATCCAAGGCCGCTTCACCCAACAGGACAACCTGTCGTTCATCGGGGACCCACAACAGGGGAACCGGTACGCGTACGCATCGAGCAACCCGATAAACTTCGTGGACCCGACTGGCCTGTTCTCTTGGAGCGGACTGGTCTATGCATCAGCGGGAGCCGCGTTTGTCGGTGGAGTCACCGGATGCCTCGGTACGATTTTGGCAGGCTGCGGGGCGGGTCTCGCCGTCGGGGTGGTAACGGGCGCGGTCGGAGGCGCGCTCACTTACGTCATCGATCAGGGGAAACCCGAGTAGAACATTTGCGCGTCAAGTGAGGAGACAATGGCTCGCTACAGGTATGCAATTTTTGCCGTCGCCATGTTCATGACCGGAATAATCGTCGGCAAGCTCATCGTTGGAGCTAGTTGGACCGTTGTTCTTTCGGTCAGCCTGCTGATGGCTGCAACGGCCGTCGGGCTGCTCAGTACTCAGCTGCACAAGAAGTGACTTAACGGCCGCATCCGGCAGGAAGGCTGAGACTCAGCCTTCCTGCCGGATGCGGCCAACGCTGCTGCTGAAATGGCAGGTATCGCCTTTGAAGCGGCTGCGACTGGACCAGTCGGGAGTCGACGGTGCCGACTTCTGCGTCGCCGGCCAGCATCACCCTCATGGGCAGCTCGATTGGGGACCATGTAGTGACATTCTTCAGGAAGCTCGAACCAAGGGAAGCTAATTTGTGGGCCGGCCACCACGATCTCCGGCGCATTCGCCGGATGGGTGGCCGTGCCGCTCGTGGCCGAGAGGCTTAGCAAGGAAGAGCAAGTAGCCCGTCTTCTGATCGTTGTCGCTTCTCTTGCAATAACTGTCTGGACGGCCGTGCTCTTAAGGCGCCAAAAGCGACGCTGAAAAAGGGGGGCACCGAATCCGATGACGGCCTCATTCCACTCACCCTCGGCGAGGTCCGCCGTCTCCTGGCACACCTGATCACCACCATCCGACCCTTCGACCACATCCATCGATGGTCACGATGGCGACGCCGACGCCAATACCGCACCAAAACCGCCCACTACCAGCGAAGACTCCAACTTAACCAGCTGCGGCTGGAGTACTAAGCCCCATCCGACACACCGTCCCCCGCTACGGGGCCGGCTCACCCGACTCCGCCAGGTCAGGCCGAGACGCGGATGACGGTCACCAGCAGCGGTGCCCGGACACCGAGCCGGGCTGCGATGTCGGCAATCACCTCGGCCAACCAGCCGACAACGTCACACGACCACTCAGCGATTTCACCACTCAGCTCCACCCCATGCAGCGGGGGGCTGTTCCAAGCACTGTCGGCAATCGGTGGAGGCAGGACGGCGTCAGGGGCGAGGTCGTGGGACCGGACGACGAACACGTCCTGCTCCAACCCGGTCAGATGATCGATGAGCTGCGGTGCGAGAGCAGGGATCGAGGGGTCTTGGCCGCTGTTGATGTGGACCCGCACCGGAGTCCTGGCTGCCGGGGCGCCCTCGGCGAACCACTCCTTCACCCGCATCGCGGGCACGAGCGCGTAGGGCGGACGCGACGAGGGGGTGAGACCCTGGACCGGCAGCAGAACCTGTACCGCGGACAGGTTCAGCGTGCCAACCCAGGCCGTCGCCTCCTGGGCGCACCGCAGGAATGGCTGCACGGGGAGCGGCCGATCGCCGGGCACCTCGCTCGCCTCGACCTGAAACCAGGAGACCAAGTCCGTTCCGGCAGCGCCGAGCGGATGGTTCCAGCCGGCGTCGTTCATAGCCCAGAGCCCGGGGGCGCGGATCACGTGCTCGTTGAAGCCCCCCCCGGCCGACCTGTCGTCGAGCCAACCCATGGCCATCGACCGGTGGTAGAACAGCGAATGGGCGGCGGTGTCCGACTCCGGGTCGCGCCAGGGGTGCGGGACCAGCTCACCGTACAAGGCGGCGAGCATTGTGCCCGCTGTCCGGAGGGACCCAGGTGCCAGACCCGGCTCTGCGGTGACGCCGCGCTCCGACACGATGGGTCCCCCTGGCTGCCTCTTAGGTGCGACGTTGCTTCCTCTTGTATTAGTACACGCGGCAGTCGACGTTGGCCTGCTTATACGGCTGCTCACCGGTGTCGACTTCACCGATCACGTCGACGTCGATGTGGTTGCGCCAGGACGTCCAGTTCCGGTCGTTGCAGGTTCGGCGTGCCACCGTACGCTCAGCACCCCCGGTGTACGGCCTGAGCTCCCTGACCGACGAACAGGCTTTCTGTCGCCACGTGTTGTCCGTGTACCACTCGTAGAGGCAGTTGTAGACGTTGGCGCGGTCGTTGTTGCAGTTCCCCTTCTTCCACGCTCCGTGACCCGACACGTCCGGAGAAGACCAGTGGGGGTTGTCCGGCATGTTCTCCGGGGTGCAACCGATCAGCGTTGATTCCGAGGCTGGCTGCGGGTCGATGGGAATGACGTTGCCATCGCTGTCCAGGTAGACCGCAGTCTCGTCCGCTCCCGGCTGCGCGATCCCCGGTTCAGCGTCCACGAACGACACGAACCTCGCACCAACATGCAGCCCCGCAGGCTCCGCCCCGGCGGCCGGTGCATTCGCAACGGCCACGACAGGAACCTTCCCCAACGACGCCGCCGACGCCGGGGCTGGTACGACCGCTGCGATTGACGCGACGCCCAAGCCGGCGGCGAACAATGCTCTGGTGATTTTCACGAGACCTCCCCTATGGCGCTTCCGTGACAACCCGAGACCAAACGGTAACCATCGGCGACGATCGACAACAAGGATCAGTGAAAGCAGATCAAGCAATTTCCTACATAAGCGACCCAGTAGGCGGCACGTAGATAAATGACTATCTGTCGCCCAGGTCGGCGGCGTTGCCGAACACCGAAGCGCGGCTGCGGCAGGCAACCCGTTACTTTCGTCGAACGACGGGCATGTACTCCTGAAACGACCTGTACGCAGATCTTGGAGTGGTGGGAGGGATCGCAGGTTCCGGAGCAGTCCTCGGCGGCCCAGCAGGACTGGGGGCAGGAGCATTGATCGGCACCGGCGTCGTCTTGATCCGGCGAGGCTGCGAAATGCGAGCGGACAACTGCGGCCTCTCTGAGAGCTGACAACAAGGAGAAATCCGCCTGATGGAAAGATTCGAGAAAGATCTACGCTTCGCCGGCTCCGCGGGGCAACTACTCAGACGCCTCCAAGAAGTGCTCGCCTCGATGAGTTCCGAAAGGAGCGGTAGACATGGGTCGCATCCCGCGTCCGCTGTACTGGCTCACCCTCGTCGCGATGTCCGGCACCCTTCTCGTGCAGGTCCTATCCGGATTCGATCAGCCGTTGGAGATCGTGTCCGGCTGCATCGCTGCCGTGCTGGTGGTCTGGTCGACGGTGGCCTTGGTCGCCGGTAGGAAGAGCAACGATCCAAAGTGAGACCCACGAAGGACGTCGGTGCCTGGAATTGTCCTCTTGAATGCCGACAACACCCCCACCGGAACCGGCGTCGAGCAGGCAGGTTCAGGTGTCCTTGATGGCGTGCAGGGCTTCCACGGCCCAAGGGCCGCAGGTCAAGGCGGCCTGCTCGGGAGGTCCGGCGTGTCGGGCGGTATGGCTGGTGGTGCTCGGGTCGCGGCGGTCAGGGTGTGCGCAGGCCGGGAGACGCGGTCTGGGGCACCGCCCGCGCCCAGGACAGGAATCGACGGTCGAGGGCGGCTGGTGACGGGCGCTGCCCGATCTGATGAAGCTGATCGCCGGCATGGGCGAGCATCGCCCCGAGGTGGACCAGGAGCGACGCCCGATCCCCATCGAACTCGTCCGCCAACGAGCGCCGCGCGGGCTCGCACGGCCAGTCCCGCCGACACGCCGAGCAGCGCCAGAGCGGTCGCATCGGTACGTGGGACGTGCGCGGCCGGTCCGGCACCGGAATCCGCGATCGCAGCAGGTTGAGCGTGATCCGTCGGGCGTCGACGTCGGAGAGGCCGTCCAGCGGAAACAGGAATCTGCGTACGACCTCGACCGGCGGGACGTGCCGCAGGTCCCGCAGTGCGCAGTGCGCCATGTAGAGGAGTCCGCCGAGCATCTGCGCCGAGGCCCCGGCCTCGCGGAACGCCGGGCACGGCCACGGCAGGGCGCACTGCTCGCAGGTCCAGAGCGGTCCGTACCCGATGTGCTGCGACGCGCCGTCGAGCCGGGCGGGGACCGTCACCGCGACCTGCCCTGGTTCGCCCGCCACGCCTGGGCGGGCGTCAGGTTTCCGGCGGTGCCGGGACGGACCACCGGGTACGCGGCGGTGCGGGCGTTCGCCCAGTCAGTCGCATGTGGCGTACGCGGGCGCTCGGCGTGCCTTCTCTGCTCGGCCTGTCGGTGCTTGCCTCGACCGAATCGCATGGATGGTCCCTCTCGCGTCAGTGAGATCCGAGTGGGGGCCGCACCCCGGTCTGCCGGATGCCCGGCGGCGGCCCCCGTGGACGGTCGCGATGGTCGGGGAGCCCGCACCCGTGGCGACTCCTCACGCACCTCGGCAGGCCCCACCACGACCGTCCCGTCTCCCACTGTGCTGTCAGTTGCGCGACGAATACACAGCGTTGCATGATGTCTGATAGATATTCAGGACGTCCCATGGAGTGATCAGGATGAACCGTGCGGTAAAGGCAGCGATGGTCGAGGCGGGGGAGACCGCCGAAAGCCTTGCAGGCCAGGTCGGTGTCGACCCGAAGACGGCGGCCCGGTGGGTGAGTGACGGCCGCATTCCGCAGTCGCGGCATCGAGCCAAGGTTGCCGAGCTGCTGCGGCGGGACGTCACAGATCTCTGGCCGGACGTTCTCAAGCGGAGCGAGCCCGTGTGGTTCCGGACGTGGGCAGACATCGAGCGCGAAGCCGTCGGGCTGCGGTGCTTTCAAGCGACCGTGATCCCGGGACTGCTTCAGACCGAAGCGTACGCCCGTGCGGTGCTCACCAGCGGGCCGCTCGCCGCCAAGGCGGAAGCTCTCGTCGAATCGAGGATGCGCCGGGCGGCGGCCGTGTTCGACAAGGACGAGCCGCCGCTGACCGTGTTCGTGATCGACGAGGCGGCGTTGCGGCGTGGTCCCCGCGAGGTGATGGAGGAGCAGCTGGACCATCTGGTCGAGATGGCACAACGACCGAGCGTCATGGTGCACGTCCTACCGCTGACGGCGGGGCTCCATCCTGGACAGGCAGGGCCGTTCATTATCGCGACCATGCCCGACGGTGAGGACGTCGGATACCTGGACGACCAGGCCGCCGGGCGGGTCACGGACGAGACTGCCGCGCTCTGGGCGGTGTGGGATACCGTGAGGTCGGTCGCGCTGCCGCGTGACCAGTCCATCGATTTCATGAGGACGCGAGCATGGCTGACCTGACCGGCGCACAGTGGCGTACCAGCACCCGTAGCAGCTCGAACGGCGGCGACTGCGTCGAGGTCGCCGACAACCTTCCCGGGGTCGTCGGTGTCCGGGACAGCAAGGACCGCGACGGCGGGACGCTCACGTTCGCCCCGGGGGCGTGGCGGGCGTTCGTCGGCGCGGTGGCGTCGCAGCGCTGAGGCCGACGCACCGAGGAACCCTGGGCTTCGGCCGGGGCGGGTTCCGACGATGACGGAGCCGTCGGCGGAGCGGGTCAGCGCTCGGTGAGCAGGTGGTGCAGGAAGCGGCCCGGGTCGGCCAGGAACGCCCGGGTCAGGGTGACCGGCTCGGCCTGGTCGTAGTCGACGGGTGCGATGGTGCCGTCGGCGTCGATGTGCAGGATCGTCGCGCCGGGGCTGGCCAGCAGGATCGGCGAGTGGGTGGCGATGATGAACTGGCTGCCCTGGTCGACCAGCTCGGCGATGCGCAGCAGCAGGGCCAGGCATCCGTGGACGGACAGGGCCGCCTCCGGCTCGTCGAGCAGGTACAGCCCCTGCGGGCCGAACCGATGGTTGACCAGGTCGAGGAATGACTCGCCGTGGGAACGGTGGTGGGGGGAGATCCGCCGTAGGCGCCGAGCAGGGACGGGGAGTCCGGGTCGGCGTCGAGGCGTTCGATCTCGGTGGCCACGTTGTAGTACGACTCGGCGCGCAGGAAGAACCCGGTGCGGGGGTCGGCGTACCGGGCGGTAGCGAGATGCCGCGCACGAACACCGGCGATCACCTCCGGTCCGGGGTGACGCCGGATGCCTCGGTGACCTCGCCGCTCATGTACCAGACGACAGGCTGTCGTCCGGTACACGAGCGGCTCGGTGGTCCGTGTCGGTGCAACGCCACGGGTGGCTATCGGGCCGGTGCGGTGACCATGAGCGCGGCGACCGCCTCGACGGTGTCCGGATGTGCGGCGAGCAGCGTAGCCGCCCCGGCCGCTGCGCCACCCTCCGGTTCCGGGTCGACGTGTCGCCATCCGCCGGTGCACCCGAACCGGGTGGCGACAGCGTCCACCGCGTCCGGGTGGGCGGCGAGGAGGGCGCCGACCCGGCCGACCGGGGCGGCCCGACGGGTGGACCCTGCCGTCGGTGTCGGGCGTTGCCACGGCGGGACCCATCCGTCCAGTTCGGGGAGGGTGCCGGGGAATGTCCGCCCCGCCTCCCGGACCAGCAACGGCACCAGCTCCGGCCCCTGCTCCCGCAGGGTGGTGATCAGGGTGGGCAGCCAGGGCAGCAGCACCGGGTCGGGCAACCGGGCGAAGGCCGTCGACATGGTCTCCACCACGAAGGGGGTCAGGCTCGGCACCGGCTCCAGGGCGTGCACGAAACCGGCGAGATACCGGGGGAAGGCCGGCACCACCAGCGGGTTGTCCAGCAACTGTGCGCACCGGGTTCGCAGCTCGGCCAGGGGTAGGGTGCCGAGCTGGTGTCGGGCCGCCCACGCCAGGGCCACCTTCCCCGGCTCCTCCGGATGCGACTGGGCGACGGCGAGTTCGAGCTGGGACCGGTCGCAGCCCAACGCGATGGCCAGGCTCTCCATGCTGAACAGGAAGCCCAACATCGCTCCGACCTGCCTGGTACTGCTCTCCGCGTCGACGAAGGCGGTCGGCAGCAGGGTGCAGTAGTGGGCGTACCCGGTGGTCGCGAAGGCCTCGCACCAGGCCGGCAGCTCCGGCGCGGTGGCCCGGTAGTGGGCCAGCAGCCGCCGGATCCGCCGCAGCACCTCGGGTGCGTCGTCGACGCTCCGCTCGGCGGCCAGCAGCTCGACCGCCCGGCCCCCCAACTCGTCCACCAGGCGCGGGCTGCCGAGCAGGCAGATGGCGTTCTCGACGGCGGCGAGGGCGGTGGCGGCCGTCGCCGTCGGACCACGGACCTCGCGGCGCAGGCGCAGCTCCAGCACCTGCTCCACTGTGACGCCCTCGTACCCCAGCTCGATGAGGGCCCGCTGGTCGCGGCCGAGGGCCAGGTCCCAGCTCTCCTGAATCGACCGGTGCCCGAGCCGCCGTTCGCCCATGATCGGGCGGACCGTGGCCGGGGGCAGCAGGAACCGCAGCATCCACAACAGGTCGGAGCAGGCGCCCAGCTCCGGGTCGGCCTTCAGGTCCAGCAGTGCCCGGCTCATGGTCCGTTTCTGCAGGTCCAGCCCGAGGGGACTCAGCCGGTCCAGCACGTCCCGGGCCAACGGGGGGAGGGAGTCGTAGCCGACCTGCCCGACCCGGTCCCCGCCGAGCAGGATCTCGCAGAGCCGGCGGACGTCCCGCCGCCCCGGCACCACGTCCTTCTCGATGCAGGTCACCGCCGCGTCGGTGAAGTCGTACGGGGTGGGCCGGGCCCGGTTGCGCATCCCCGCGAGAAGGATCGAGTGCTCGAAGACCGCGATCGCGTCGGCGGTGCTGGCCAGGTACCCGTTGCGGCGGGCGAGCCGGACGATGTCCACGCACCAGGCGCGCAGCTCCGCCTCGTCCAGTCCGTCCACCGGTGCGGGTGTGGCGAGGAACCCGGTCAGCCGGTCGGTCACCGGGTCGACGGTGCCCGTACCCGGGGTGGGGGTCGCACCTGTGGACCCGGTGGCCGCCGTACCGGCCCGTCGACGGCTGCGCCCGTCGGACTGCCCGGCCAGCCGGTACGGCTTGACCCTGGACCGGCCGACCGCCCTCGTCCACGTCGCCGCCGCGATCGACACCGAACCCGGTGCCAGGCCGAACTGCGCCTCGATGGCCGAGTGGCTGGACGGGATCAGCCCATACCGCCAGGTGGTGTCAGTGCGGGGGGTGATGTCGAAGTCCGGGGCGGTGGATCCCAGCCCGAACTGCTCGACCCGGCTGGCGGCGTGGAACGCACCGCAGACGTACAGGCAGTCCGCCGGGTCGGCACCGGAGTCGGCCAGGTGCTGCCGGATCCGGGTCCACATGTAGCGTTCCCGGTCCTCGTCCCGGTCGTGGCGCTGGGAGTCGCCCGGCCGCAGCCGCCGGAACAGGCTGCCGATCAGCACCATCACCTGCCGGTACGTGTCGTAGTCGGCGTCGACGAGGGGACGCTCGACGTACTGGTCCCACCACTCCGACCAGTGTCGGACCTTGCCGTGGTGGAGCAGGTGAGCCTGCAGTTCGGCGAACCGGGGACGCAGGTCGCCGATCTCCAACCCGACCGAGTCTCCATGCAGCTGCGCCTCCTCGGCGGACCCACCCGACGCCTCGGGCGCAACCGAAGCGTCGCCGTCCCCGCCCGGTGCGGCGCGGTGCCGGGGTGACCACTGGAAGACGTGGTCGGTGGACCGGTCCACCAGGACCAGTTCCACCCCGGGCGTCTCCAGCGCGTACGCGATGGCCTGGTACTCGGCGGAGGCCTCGGTGACCGGGGCGATGACGCTCAGTGGGGCCCAGTCGACGGGGAATCCGTCCAGCTCCGAGGCGAACGCCTGCACTGCCACCGGGAGCCGACAGTTGCGCAGTTCACCGAGGAGCGGCCGGAGGTCCTCGCAGAGTTCCAGGTAGATCACCTTGGGCTGCTTCACCCGTAGCCGGCGCAGCATGGCCAACCCGGAGGCGGGCGAGTGGTGGCAGACCGGAAAGATCTCCAACCGCTCGCCCAGCGCCCGGTCGACGTCGTCGACGATGCCGGCGAGGATCTCGGCCAGCGCGTCGGGGGAACCGGCGAAGGTCATGGCAGCCTCGGTGAGCTGCCCGCGCAGCTCACCGAAGGGGCCGGACTCCGTGGGCACCGACACCGTGCTCACGACAGTGACGTGATCGCCTGGCGACCACCGTCGAGGAACTCCGACCACTCGCCGCCGTCCTGCTTGGCGCGGGGCTCCACCACCCCGTGCAGGTACTTGTTGAGGATGGCCAGGTCCTCCGGGCTGCGGCGGGCCAGGGACCCGACCAGGGACCCGGCGAGGGTCTGCGGGCGCAGGGTCCGGTCCCCGAAGAACTGGCTGTGCAGGATGGCGTCCTCCAGGACCCCGATCTGCTCGGCGGTGGACAGGGCCGACTCCAGCTTCTCGTCGTCGCTGGTCGCCGCGGCGGAGGCGGCCCGCAGGTCGGCGAAGCTCTGGAGCAGGATGTCCAGCAGGTTGGGCGGCACCGCCAGGTCGATCTGGTGGCGGCGCAGCAGCTCCTCGGTACGGAACCGGACGATCTCCGCCTCGCTCTTCTTGTTCGACACCACCGGGATACGGACGAAGTTGAACCGTCGCTTGAGGGCCGAGGAGAGGTCGTTGACCCCCCGGTCCCGGCTGTTGGCGGTGGCTATGATGGAGAAGCCGGGCTGGGCGAAGACGATGTTGTCGTCCTTCAGCTCGGGGATGGAGACGTACTTCTCCGACAGGATGGAGATCAGGGCGTCCTGGACGTCGCTGGTGGAGCGGGTCAGCTCCTCGAACCGGCCGATCACCCCCTGCTCCATCGCGTTCATGATCGGGGAGGGGATCATCGAGTCCCGGGACTGGCCCTTCGCGATGACCATCGAGACGTTCCACGAGTACTTGATGTGGTCCTCGGTGGTGCCGGCGGTGCCCTGCACCACGAGGGTGGAGTTGCGGCAGATCGCGGCGGCCAGCAGCTCGGCCAGCCAGCTCTTGCCGGTGCCGGGGTCACCGATGAGCAGCAGTCCCCGGTCCGAGGCCAGGGTCACGATGCTGCGTTCGACGAAACTGCGGTCTCCGAACCACTTCTGGTCGATCTTCCGGTCCAGGCCGTCGGCGCGTTCGGAGCCGAGGATGAACAACCGGACCATGTTCGGGCTCAGCCGCCAGGAGAACGGCTTCGGGCCGGTGTCGACCGACTCCAGGTAGTCGAGCTCCTCGGCGTACTTGGTCTCGGCGGGGGCGCGCAGCATTTCGGACATGCCTGGATCTCCTAGGTGAGGAAGCTCTTGAGCTCGAAGACGAGTTTGCGGATGTGGCCGGAGAGGACCGGGGTGCCGAGGTCCTTGAGCCGCTGCCGGAACCACGGGTTGACGCTCTGTTTGTTGGAGCTGTTGACCGAGCCCACCGGGATGAACCGCACCCCGGAGCGGTGCACCGACTCGATTCCGTCGAACAGTGCCTGGGAGCGACCGAACTCGTAGAAGTCCGAGATCCAGACCATGACGGTGTTCCTGGGTTCGGCGATCTTGGGCTGGGCCATCGCCATCGCGACCGGGCCGTCGTTGCCGCCGCCGAGTTTGGTACGCAGCAGCACCTCGAACGGGTCGTGCACCCAGGGAGTCAGGTCCAGCGCCCGAGTGTCGAAGGCGATCAGGTGCACATCCACCTTCGGCAGCCCGGCGAAGATCGAGGCGAGGATGGTGCAGTTCACCATCGAGTCGACCATCGACCCCGACTGGTCCACCACCACGATCAGGCGGGACGGGGTGGTCTTGCGGGCGGTCTGCCGGTAGTAGAGCCGATCGACGTAGAGCCGCTCGTCCTCCGGACTCCAGTTGGTCAGGTTCTGCCAGATGGTGCGGTCCAGGTCGAGGTTGCGGTACACCCGCTTCGGCGGGACCGACCGGTCGATGGTGCCGACACTGGTCTGCTCCACCTGGGTACGCAGCACCTCGGCCACCTCGTCGACGTACCGCCGGATCAGCGACTTGGCGTTGGCCAGCGCCACCCCGGACAGGTTCGACTTGTCCCGCAGCAACTGCTCGATCAGCGACATGCTCGGGGTGAGCTGGCGGGCCAGGGTCGGGTCGGCCAGGACCTCCCGTAGCCGCATCCGGCTGACCAGGTCGCCTTCGAGCCCGGCGAGGGTGGCACCCAGTCCGGAGCCCTCCGCGCGCAGCTGGCCCGGCTCGAACCCGAGGGCTCGCTCGAACCAGCCGGCGTCCGACTGCCACCCGGCGAGTTGCCCGGCGGTGACCGCGCCGGAGCCGGTGGCGAAGACGTTGAGCAGCAACTTCGACACCAGCGCGGCCCGGCGTACCTCAGCCTCACCGACCTGGCCCGAAAGGGTGTCGTCCGGTGTGGTGTCGTCCGGTGCGGCGGCGGTGGTGTCCGGTGCGGTGGTGGTGTCCGACCCGGTGGTGGCGTCGGCGTCGGTGAGGAGGCCGCCGAACTCGTCGGCGAGGGCGGGGAACCGCTGGACCACGGAGTCGACGGATACCGTCGGGTCCAGCAGGGCGGCGGGCAGGCCGAGGTCGTCGACGACCGCCATGCTCGCCGTCTCCAGGGTGGCCTGTTCGTTGCTGTCGAACAGGCGGGACAGCAGCCGCCAGTAGAGCACCTGGCGGCGGTTGGCGTCGGCGCCGCCGGTCGGGGAGTCGGTCATCGGCGCAGCAACCGTCCGGCTCGCGCGCGCAGCACTGCGACGACGTCGCCCGCCTTGGCCTCGGCCTTCGCCGCCTTCGGATCAGTGATGCCGTCCGCCCAGTCGCCGTTGTGCGCCTCGACGGCACGTTTGCGCACCGTCGCCCGGACCGCCAGCGGCTGCACCGACCAGCCGCCGTCGTCCCAACGGGCCAGGCCCAGGCAGGCAGTGGAGGCGGTGACCAGTTCCAGGGTGAGCGGGCCGCAGGCCGGCAGCCGGTCGACAGCCACGCCGATGCGCTGACCGCCGAGGTCGAGGTGGACCCCGTCGTCGTCGCTCCCGACCGTGTAGCCCTCCAACAGCACCGGCTCGGCGATGACGGCCGGGTGCCGGTCCAGTGCGGCGGCGGCCGAGGTGGTGGCGGCGGCGAGAAGCACCCGGGCGGTGGCGAACGGGTCGGCCGGCTCGCCGACTTCCACCTGGTCGTCGATCCAGGACACGTCGCCGCCCTGCTCGGGCAGGTCGGTGACGGTCACGGAACGCCGCTGGGCCAGCACGCTCAGCAGGACGGGGTGAGCCCCGAAGAGCTTCCACACCGCCGGGCCGACGACGGTGTCGGTCTTCGCGGCACCGACAGCGGTCCGCACCACCCGGGGCGCCGTCCCGTCCGTCGGTTCCAGGATCGCGTGCAGCAGGATCTGCACCGCCGTGTCGTGTTCGTGGACCTCGACGCCGAGCGGCAGCAACCGGCCGGAGACCCGCATCGTGGTGCGGGTCGGCACCGACCCCTGGGTGAGGAGCATCCCCCGGGCCCACAGGTCGGCCCAACGGCGTACCGGAACCTGCGGCATCGTGGAGACCGGGACACAGGCCCGCAGCTCTGCGGCGAACCCGTCGAGCAGGACGGCGAGCCGACGCCACTGTGGCACGGCGAGGGCCGCCTCGACCGGGGTGTCCGCGGCGGTGAGCAACTCGCTGTCGACGCCGGCCCAGCCGACGAGCGCCACCTCGTGCAACCAGGCCCGTGCCGCGGCAGCGGCCCCGAGGCCCGATGCCTCGACCGGGTCCTCCTGCGGCCCGGCGGTACGGTCCCGTGCGAGGGCGGCGTCGAGCTGGCCGAGCAGCGCGTCGTGCGCCGCGCCGAGCAACGCCGAACGGGCCCCGGCCAGCACGGCGAGATGCTCGGCCGTGCCGGAACCGGTGCCGGCCTTGCCAGCCGCCTCCGCCACCGCCCCGGCCAGCGGCGTGCCGGCGAAGGCGTCGGCGAACGCGGTCAGGGTCGCCGCCTCCGGCTCACCGATCCGGGCGAAGCCCTGCGCCAGGACGTCGTCGAAGCCATCCACCACGGCGAGGGCGTCGGAGAGTCCCACCGGCGGGTCGGCGTGCAGCGCCGCGAGCGTGGTGCCCAGCATCAGCGGACCCCCGCCGTCGCCGGGAACCAGTGCAGCTCCGGCAGGATCCCGTCGCTGCCGGGTACCTCCAGGTACGCCAGGTGACGCAGGAACCGGGCGAACACCACAGCCCCCGGCCCCGGCTCGTGCCGGCAGTTCGCCCGGCGGAGCAGATCGAACCCGGACTCCGCCCCGTCACCGATGTCGATCCGCAGGTAGCGGGCGATCCGGTCGACGCCGTACTGCAGGATCGCCTCGTCGGCCAGGGCGACCAGGTGTTTGCAGGGCCGGCCGGACAGCCCGCCGCAGGGACGGTTGTTGTTGGTGCTGCAGTGGAAGGCGTGCGTCTCCGCGGTGAACCACGACACGTAGACCCGCTCCGCGCTCGACCCGCTGGACACCACGCCCTGCAACCGGCCCTCGGCCAACTCGACGAAGGGCACCTTGGCCAGCTTGCGGGCGCGGGCGGGCGGCACCACCCGCACCACGCTGCGCCGCTGCCCCCCGGCTCGTTCTGCGTCCGTCACCATTCGTGCCTCCCACCTGCCGAAAAACCCACGTCGACCGTGCCGGTGCCGACGCCGGCCGGAGCCGGCGCCGCCGTGACGACAAGGATCATGAAACACGGGTACGACAACTCCGGACCCACCCGGGGCACGTCACCCTCCGTGTTCGAAAGTCCGGCCGTCGGCGTCGCCCGGCCCACTGGCGCACCGCTGGTTCCTCGCCGTTGCGGTCTGTCCGATTGCGGACTCCCGTCGGTGCGCGATGCTCCACTGTGGTCTGCGGGTGCCGGCCCTGTTACCGTGCGTTGTCGTAAGACTCTCCCCGGTAACTGCAGCCGTGCGCTGCGTCAGACTAGGAGCGTCAATGCGTCCCACCACCCACGTCAGCGCCGCCGTCCCCCGTCGACCCCGTGATCTCCTCGCCGCCGTGCTGACTGTGGTCGTCGCGGTCACCGTCACCGCGACGGCACCGGCCCACGCCGCACCGGTCACCGGAAGTGACCGTCTCCCACGCCCCTACCGCGCCGTCGACCTCGGGTTCCCCGCAGGTCCCGACCACCTGGCCGTCAACGATCGGGGGCAGGTCGTCGGCGGAAGGTTCCTCTGGCAGAACGGACGCTTCGAGCTGATGTCCGTCCCGGCCGACGTCGAATGGTTCCACGGTGCCGACATCAACGAGAGAGGGGTGGTGGCGGGCCGGGTGCCGTCGTCAGCCGGCCACGAGGCGGCGATCTGGCACAACGGCCGGGTGACCAGGCTGGGAGCGCTCGCCGGGGTCAGTGCGGCGTACTCCCTCAACGACCGCAACGTCGTCGTCGGCTTCACCGAGGGACCGATGGCGGCCGACAACACCTTCGTCTGGCGCAACGGCGAGATGAGCTGGGTGCAGTCAAACAACATCTACTGGGGCAGCCCGGCGTTCGTCAACAACTGGGAGGACATCGTCGTCCAGTACGACGACGCCTGGTCGCCGGTCTGCGTGTGCTACGGAGGTCGCTGGCACAAGGGTGAGCTGACCCTGCTGGGAACGCTCGGCGCGCGGTCCTACAACGAGCCGGCGGACGTCAACAACCGGCGCGAGATCGTCGGATACTCGCACACCGCCGACCGGGTCGAGCGGGCCTACCTGTGGCGCGACGGGGTCATCCGCGATCTCGGCACCCTGGGTGGTCCGAGCGGTCGGGCGGTGGCGATCAGCGACCTCGGCGAGATCATCGGGCACGCCGACACCGCAGACGGGCAGCGGCGGCCCTTCCTGTGGCGCAACGGTCGGATGCTCGACCTGACCACACTGGGTCTGCGCGCCACCGACCAGGTCGTCGACATCAACATCCGGGGTCAGATCGTCGGGCTGCGCGACGGCCGGGCCACGCTCTTCGTCCGTTCCTGACCGGCGTCGGCCGAGCGGCCCGTCAAGCCCGTCCCGGTCACCGTGCGGGCAGTCGCAGCAGCAACGTTCGGCCGCGCTGCTCGACCAGGTCGAGCGGGACGGGCGCGCCCCCGGGACGGTGGAAGAGGCGGACCCCGTCGCCGAGCAGGACCGGCACGATCGTCACCAGGATCTCGTCGAGCAGTCCGGCCTCGACGCACTGCCGGGCCACGTCGGCCCCGAGGACCGCCACCAGCCGGTCACCGGCCGCCGCCCGGGCTGTGGCCACGGCGGTGGCCAGGTCGTCGGAGAACGTCACGTCCGGCACCGGCTCCGCCGGGGCGTGGTGGGTGAGCACGACGCTCGGGCCGGACCACTGGCCGCCGTAAGCGCCCTCCTGGTCGGTGCCCCGGTTGGGGTCGTCACCCCGGAAGGTCCGGGCGCCGACGAAAAGCGCGCCGACCTGGGGAACCAGGTCGGCCGTCAGCCCGGCGTCGTCGGTCAGGTACGGGGTGGCCCAGGACATGTCCCCGCCGGGGCCGGCGATGAACCCGTCCAGGGACATCGAGCACTGGTACTGAAGCCTGCTCACGTTTCCCCCAACCCCCTGACCTGTCCTCACACAGTAGACGGATCCGGTGGGCCGCACCGGCCCCCGGCACCGGACGCCCCGGAGCGGGACACCTCGGCACCGGACGCCCCGGAGCAGAACACCTCGGCACCGGTTACCCCGGCACCGATCGTGACGACCGGGAGGGTCCGGGTCGGGTGGCCGACCGCAGCCGGCACCCCGGCGACGGGCCAGACGGCCGGGATGCGTTCCAGGACCCCACCGGCGAAGACCTCTCGCAGGCCCAGGGGCTTGAGGTGGACGTACCCGATGTGGCAGTCGCAGACCGCCGTGGTGCAGTCCCGCTGACGCAGGGCGGCCCGCCAGGACCCGTCGTACAGGTTCCCGATCGGCTCGGGCAGGAAGTGGCACCGGCGTACCGTCCCGTCGCCCGCCACCGAGACGGCGGTCTCCCCGGCGTGGCAGGGCCGACCCAGCGACGGATGGGGTCGGACGCTGTACCCGAACAGGGGGTCCAGGGCCGTCCAGACGGCCTCCTCGGCGGGGTCGTACGTCAGCCCCTCGGCGGCGTTGACCCACAGGTACACCGACTCGGGGAGGGCGGCCCGCAGGGCGCGGGCCTCGGCCAGGTGCTCGGGCAGCCCCACCACCCCCACCGAGTACCGGATCCCCAGCTCGTCCAGGCTGGCGCACCGGGCCAGGAACCTCTCCCTGGCGACCTGACCGGGGTGGTAGGTGCTCCACAGGGCCACCCGGTCCGGGGCGGCCTCGGCGAGCCACTCCACCCGGGCCGCCAGGTTGGTCTGGATCACCACCCGGTCGAGGTGCGGCAGGTGGGACAGCTCCACCATCGCCCTCCGGTACCAGCTGCGGGACAGCCCCTCGCCCCAGGGGGTGAACAGGACCGACAGCCGCAGGTCGGTGGCGGCGGCCACCCAGTCGGTGAACCGGGTCAGGGCGGCCCGGTCGGCGGCCAGCAGCTGCGGGGGGTCGTGCCGCTTCGCGAAGGGACAGTAGGGGCAGTCGTAGTTGCAACTGGCCAAAGGTCCCCGGTAGAGGATCGTCAGGTTCACCGCAGCGCGTACCCCCGCATGGCGTGCCGGACCGCCTCGGAGGTGAGCCAGGGTCCGACGGCGTCGGAGCGGGCCAGCCCGGCCGGGGTCAGCCGCAGCCCGCCCTCGGTGGCCCAACCCCGTTCGACCAGGTGGGACAGGTCGGGGAAGTCCTCGGCGGGTGGAGTGCCGAACCGGGCCTGGTAGGCGGCGGCGTCCACCCCCTCCACCCGCAGCAGCGACTTGAGCAGCCAGCGACGCCGCTGCTCCACGGCGTCCAGGCGGTACCCGAACTCGGCGTACCGGAAGTCGGTGGCGGGGCGGGCCAGGTAGTCGGCGAGGACCGCCCGGACCTCGGTGATACCGACCGCGTAGTCGAAGGAGTAGTGCAGCCCGGTGGTGTAGGAGCGGGCCCCGCAGCCCAACCCCACCATCCCGTCGTCCTGGCAGCAGTAGTCCGGGCCGTCCGGGGCGGGCACGTCGGCCCGGCGGAACTGCCGCATCGACTCCTGCCGGTATCCGGCGGCGGTGAGGATCTCGACCGCCTGCTCGTAGCGGGCCAGGCGCTCGGCGTCCCAGTCCGCGCGGCGGTGGGACCGTCGACCGAGCCCGGTCAGGGGACGCACGTACAGGGGGTAGAGGTACAGCTCCTCGGGGTGCCAGGCCAGGGCGGCCCGCAGGCTCTGCGCCCAGGTCGCCGGGGTCTGCCCGTCGATGCCGTAGATCAGGTCGATGTTGAGCACCGGGACACCGGCGGCCCGGATCGCGGTGAGGGCGGCCTCCACCTCGGTACGCCGCTGGGGGCGGCCGGCGGCGCGGGCCTCGACGTCCAGGAAGCTCTGCACCCCGATGCTGACCCGGGTGACGCCGTGGGCGGCGAGGACTGCCAGCCGGTCGGGGGTGGCCGTCGCGGGGGAGGTCTCCACCGACAGGGGCACCCCTGGCAGTCGGGCTCCCAGGGTGCCGGTGGCGATGTCGAACAGGTCGGTCAGCTCGTCGGCGGTGAGATAGGTGGGAGTGCCTCCGCCGAAGGCGACCCGGGCCCAGCCGGTGGCGTCCCCGAGGGAGTCGGCGACCTGTTCGGCCTGTCGACGGAGCTGGCCGAGGTAGGCGGTGACCTGGTCGGCGGGGGCCCCGGTGCGGGTGAACAGATTGCAGAAGCCGCACCGCATCTCGCAGTAGGGGATGTGCAGGTAGAGGAAGAGGGAGTCGCGGGGTTCGTCCTTCCACACCCCGGCCAGGTCGGGGCGGGGGCGCAGCGCTCGGTAGGAGGTCTTGTGCGGGTAGGCGTAGAGGTACTGCTGGTACGGAGAGCCGTCCAGCGCGTTGTCGTCGCTTGTCACCGTTCTCCAGGAGGCAGGGTGAAGTGGGCGTACGGAACTGTCCACACCACGTCGTGGCCGATGCGGTGGCCGACGTGTCCGTCCTCTCCGTACGCGGTGCCGTGGTCGGCGCAGATGATCGTGAACACCGGTCGGCTCCGGCTGGTGAGCAGGGCGAAGAGCCTGTCGACGCGGCTGTCGACGTACTCCAGGGCGGCGGCGTGGCTGGCCCGGTCGTCGTCGCTCGCGCCCGGCAGGTAGTGCCGGTTGGGTTGGTGCATGGCGGCGACGTTGAGGAACGTGAACAACGGCCGGTCGGCCGGTACGCCGGGCAGGACCTCGGTCAGCCTGTCGAGTTGGGCGTCCAGGCAGTCGGGGGCGGTGACCCCGAACCCGGGCTCCCAGTGGGCCTCGGCGAACAGTCCCGGCAGGACCGCCCCGAGGGGGGTACGCCTGTTGAAGAACCCGACCCCGCCCAGGCAGAGGGTGTGGTAGCCGACCCCGGCGAGCGCGGTGGGCAGGTCGGGGGCCTCGAACACCCAGGTGTCGGCGCCGGAGGTCTCGCTGCCGGGGAAGGCCGCCGCGTAGAGCCGGTCGTGGTGGCCGGGGGTGACCGGGGTGGGCAGGAAACCGGCGAAGAAGGCGTGGTGGGCGGCGTAGGTGAAGCTGGCGGGAGAGTGCCGGCGTTCCCACCGGCCGCCGGGCAGCGCCCTGGTCAGCCGTGGGGTACGCCCGGTCGAGGCCAGCTCCGCCGCCACGTCGTAGCGCAGCGTGTCCAGGGTGACCAGGGCCAGGTCGTGGCTGCCGATCAGACTGCGCATCCGGCCACCTCCCGTTCGGACGTCGACCCGGTCCGGCCCCCGAGGTCACCTGCCGCCTTGGCCCGACAGACGTCACCGGCCGCCTCGGGTCGACAGCCGTCACCCGCCGCCTCGGGTCGACCGGCAGCCGTCCGCCACCGCGACCATCGGCCGGTGGTCAGGGCGTGGACCTGCTCGGCGTAGGTGTCCCGGCCGTCGGTGCGGACGCCGGGCAGCAGGTCGCCGAAGGCGTTGACCTCGGCCACGGCGTGCCGTCGCCACCCGACCAGGAACATCAGGTCGACCCCGACGTGGAGGCTGCCGGGGAAACACCCGGCGACCTGTTCGCAGGTCTGCATCGCCGCCGCCCAGGCGGTCGGCCCGGCGGCGGCCCTCAGTTCGGCCAGGTCCCCCCGGGCGTTGCCCAGGTGCAGGTTGGTCAACGGTCCCCGGGCGGCCCGGACGACGACGTGGGTGGGTCGTCCGGCGACCACCACCACCCGCAGGTCCACCACCCGGTCGGCGAGCCCGACCTTGGGGAGCCACCGCTCCACGTGCAGCCCCTCCGGGGCGAGCCGGTCGACGAGGGCGGCGACCGTCGCCTCGTCGTCGTAGCGGCGGACCCGCAGCGAGTTGAACAGCCCGTCCGGGGCCACCTCGATCGGGGTGACCGCCTGGATCCGGTGGGGGCCGACGGTCAGGGCGATCACCCCGGCCGCCGACGACCCGTGGGCGGGTTTGACGAAGACCCGACGCCACCGGGCCTGGTCCATCGCCGCCCGGAGTTGGTCGTAGCCGTGGATCGGGCCGAGGGCGGGCGGGACCGGCACCCCGGCGGCGGCCAGTCGGGCGTGGCAGCGCCGTTTGTCGCAGAGGACCGCCACCTCCGTCGGGTCGTTGAGCAGGTCCGCGCCCCCGTCGGCGACCCGGGCCACCCCGTCGACGAGTCCCGCGTACGTGTCGGACAGTCCGAGCAGTTCGCCGTGGCGGGCCGGGGTCGCCGCCCGGCGGAGCAGGCGGTCCACCAGGGGGTTCTCACCGGGGGAGTCGATGCGGACCGTGGCGTCGGGGCCGGGCGGTCCGGCCGCCCCGGTGAGCAGGTCCGCCCAGGCCAGGATGGTCGGAGTGGGCAGGCCGGAGGCCCGGACGGCGTCGGTGAACAGGGTGACCCGCCGGTTCTCCGGGTTGCCGACGACGGTCAGCTGCATGCCGGTGCATCCAGTCGGCGGGCGGCGCCTGTCACTGTCGGCTCACTCCCCGACGGCGGTGAACCGGTACTGCCGGTCACCGTAGACGTGGACCTCCTGCGGGTCGGTGACGTCGACCTCGACGGTGGGCAGGGCGGCGACCACCCGGGCCGCGCACTCCTCGGAGAGGAAGTGGTGGCTCAGATCGAGGCGGCTCAGGTGGGTCAGGGGCCGCCCGGCCAGCAGCGCCTCGCCGCCGGTGTCGGTGAGGACCCCCTTGGAGAGGTCGAGGGTCTCCAGTTGCGCGACGACCGGGGCGTCGGCCACCACCCGGGCGATGTCGTCGGCGTTCTCGGCGTTGCAGATCGCCAGGTGGCGCAGGGCCGGCACCCGGTCACCGGCCAGCAGGTCGGCGAGGTCGGCAGGGGTGGTGTCGCCTCCGTAGTCGGACTGGCCGAGCCACAGGTCGAGGCGGTGCAGGTGGGGCAGGTCGCTGGCGGCCACCGCCCGGGACACGTGGCCGGGCAGCCCGCCGGTCTGGATCACCAGTTCCCGCAGCCCCTCGTGGCGGACCGGTTCCATCCGCAGTTCGTTGCCGCCGCGCACCCACAGGGTCTCCAGCTGCGGGTAGGCCCGCAGGATGCCGGTGATGTCGTCGTGGGTGATCCAGGAGATCTCGCACTGCTCACCGATCAGGTCGGCGAGGAAGAGGTGGCGCAGGTCGGTCCACTCGGTGGCCGCCTCGACCAGGAGACCCACCGGCAGGGCGGACTCGTAGGCCGCTCCCCACTCGCCGATCACCAGGGCCCGGACCGACTCGGCGGGCACCTCGTGGCGGAAGGCGGCGACGAGGTCGGCGAAGACCTCCGGTTCGGCGTCGAAGTCCTCGATCTCCAGTCGCCAGGCGACGGGGGGCAGCTCCTCGGGCAGGGCCATTCCCGGATCGAAGGGCACCACGGGTGCCCCCGCGAACGACGTCAGGTGAGAGCTGATCACAACGACCTCCGGATGGGGTGCAACGGCGGGCGCGACGGTAGCAGGGGTGACCGACACATTGGTCGGCACCTTGCCCCTCCGACAGGTGATCCTCTACGGTCTGACCAGCGGTTTGGTGTAGTCCGCCGGTCCCGTCCCCGCCCCTGCGAGGGGTGTCGCACGCCGCCGGGGCCCGTCGAGCCGGGAGTCTCCGTGTTTCTCACCCCGCACGAGCAGGAACGGTTGCTCGTCCACGTCGCCGCCGACGTCGCCCGTCGACGCCGCGAGCGTGGACTGCGCCTCAACTACCCGGAGGCCGTGGCCATCCTCACCGCGTACCTGCTGGAGGGAGCGCGGGACGGTCGGACCGTGGTGGACCTGATGGCCGCCGGGCGGACGGTCCTCACCCGCGAGGACGTCCAGGAGGGCATCCCGGAGCTGCTGAAGGAGGTGCAGGTGGAGGCGACGTTCCCGGACGGCACCAAGCTGGTGACGGTGCACCACCCGATCCCGTGATCCCCGGGGAGATCCTGCCCGCCGACGGGCCGGTGGAGATCAACGCGGGGCGACCGGTGACCACCCTGCTGGTGGTCAACACCGCCGACCGTCCGGTGCAGGTCGGGTCGCACTACCACTTCGCCGAGACCAACCCGGCGCTGGACTTCGACAGGGCCGCCGCCTGGGGGCAGCGGCTGGCCGTACCGGCGGGCACGTCGGTGCGTTTCGAGCCGGGCGTCAGTCGCCGCGTCGACCTGGTGCCGTTGGGCGGGGACCGGGTGGTGCCCGGTCTGCGCGGCGAGTGCGCCGGGCCGTTGGACGCCGGTGGGGGACGACGCACCGACGCAGGGGAAGGGGAGGTCCGGTGAGCTTCGTCGACCGGCGTCGCTACGCCGACCTGTACGGCCCGACCACCGGCGACCGGATCCGGCTGGCCGACACCAACCTGCTGATCGAGGTGGAGACCGACCACTGCGTCGGCGGTGACGAGGTGGTCTTCGGCGGCGGGAAGGTGATCCGCGAGTCGATGGGCCAGTCCCGGGCCACCCGCGCCGAGGGTGCCCTGGACACCGTCGTCACCGGCGCGGTGATCCTCGACCACTGGGGGGTCGTGAAGGCGGACGTCGGGCTGCGCGACGGTCGGATCGTCGCCCTCGGTCGGGCAGGTAACCCGGACACCATGCCCGGGGTCCATCCCGACCTGGTCATCGGACCGGCCACCGAGGTCATCGCCGGCAACGGACGGATCCTGACCGCCGGTGCCGTCGACACCCACGTGCACTTCATCTGCCCGCAGCTGGTCGACGAGGCGTTGGCGGGTGGGGTCACCACACTGGTCGGCGGCGGTACCGGACCGGCCGAGGGGACCCGGGCCACCACCGTCACCCCGAACGCGTGGCACCTGGCCCGGATGCACGAGGCGTTGGACGCGTACCCGGTCAACGTGCTCCTGCTCGGTAAGGGCAACACGGTCTCCCCGGAGGCGCTGTGGGAGCAGTTGCGGGCCGGGGCGGGCGGTTTCAAGCTGCACGAGGACTGGGGGACCACCCCGGCGGCGATCGACGCCTGCCTGCGGGTGGCCGACGCCTCCGGGGTGCAGGTGTCGATCCACACCGACACCCTCAACGAGGCCGGGTTCGTCGCCGACACCCTGCGGGCGATAGCGGGGCGGGCGATCCACTCGTACCACACGGAGGGGGCGGGGGGTGGGCACGCGCCGGACATCATCACTGTGGCCGGTGAGCCGAACGTCCTGCCGTCGTCGACGAACCCGACCCGGCCGTACACCCGCAACACCCTCGCCGAGCACCTCGACATGCTGATGGTCTGCCACCACCTCAACCCGGCGGTGCCGGAGGACCTGGCGTTCGCGGAGAGCCGGATCAGACCGTCCACGATGGCCGCCGAGGACCTCCTGCACGACCTGGGGGCGATCTCGATCATCGGGTCCGACTCGCAGGCGATGGGTCGCATCGGTGAGGTGGTCCTGCGGACCTGGCAGAGCGCACACGTGATGAAGGCCAGGGTGGGGGCGCTGCCCGGCGACGGTCGGGCGGACAACCACCGGGCCCGCCGGTACGTCGCCAAGTACACCATCTGCGCGGCGATGGCCAACGGGTTGGAGGCCGAGGTCGGCTCCGTCGAGCCGGGAAAGCTGGCCGACCTGGTGCTCTGGGATCCGGCGTTCTTCGGCGTACGCCCCTCGCTGGTGCTCAAGGGCGGCATGATCGCGTACGCGCAGATGGGGGACGCGAACGCCTCGATCCCCACCCCGCAGCCGGTGCTGCCGCGTCCGATGTTCGGTGCCGGTGCGGTGCCGGCCGCCGCCACCAGCCTCGCCTTCGTGGCCCCGGCGGCGTTGGAGGCGGGACTGTCGTGGGACGTCCGGCGTCGGGTGGTGCCGGTGGCTGACGTCAGGTCCCGGGGCAAGGCCGACCTGCCGAACAACGGGGCGATGCCCCGCATCGAGGTCGACCCGGACACCTTCACGGTCCGGATCGACGGCGAGGTGGTGGAGCCGGACCCGGTGTCGGAGCTGCCCATGGCCCAGCGTTACTTCCTGTTCTGATGACCGGCGTGACGGCCCCGTCGACGATGGTGCTCCTGTTGGCCGACGGGCGTTTCCCGGCGGGCGCCCACGCCCACTCCGGGGGGCTGGAGGCGGCGGTGGTGGCGGGCCGGGTCCGCGACCTGGCGACCCTGGAGGGGTTCCTGCGGGGGCGGCTGGCCACCGCCGGGCTGGTCGGGGCGGCGTTCGCCGCGGCGGCCCACCGCGCCGTGGTCTCGGCGGCCACCGCCCGGCCCGTGCCGGATCCCGGTCGGCCCGTGCCGGACGGGGGTCGGCCCGGATCGGAGACCGACAGGTGGGGCGGGTCGGAGGCCGACAGGCGGGGCGTGCTGGCCCGGCTCGACGTCGAACTGGACGCGCGTACCGCTGCTGTGGCGCTGCGGTCGGTCTCCCGCCGTCAGGGGCGGGCGCTGCTGCGCGCCGGACGGTCCATCTGGCCGTCGGCCCCCTGGGACGACCTGCCGACCGCCGGTGGGGGGCCGCACCAACCGTTGGTGTGGGGGCTGGTCGGTGCCGCCGCCGGGGCGACCCGGGCGCAGACCGCGTCGGTGGTGGCCTACCAGACGGTGACCGGGGCGGCCAGCGCCGGTGTCCGGCTGCTTGGCCTCGACCCGTACCGGGTGCAGGTGCTGCTCGTCGACCTGGCCGGTGCCTGCGACGCCACCGCCGCCGAGGCGACCCGGGCCGCCGACGATCCCCCCGAGCGGCTCCCGGCCGCCGCAGCTCCACTGACCGACGTCCATGCCGAGCTCCACGCCACCTGGGAGGTGCGTCTCTTTGCGTCCTGAACAGAGTCCCGACCACGACGAGACGGTTCCGCACACCCACCCCGAACCCGGGGTGGATCCGCACGCGCCGCTGCCGGCGACCGGCCGGGCGCTGCGGGTGGGTGTCGGGGGCCCGGTCGGCTCCGGCAAGACCGCCCTGGTCGCCGCGCTGTGTCGGGTCTTCGCCGACGAGCTGCGCCTCGGGGTGGTGACCAACGACATCTACACCACCGAGGACGCGGACTTCCTGAAGCGGGCCGGCGTGCTCGATCCGGCCCGGATCCGGGCGGTGGAGACCGGTTGTTGTCCGCACACCGCCATCCGCGACGACATCGGGGCGAACCTCGACGCGGTGGACGAACTCGACGAGGAGTTCGGACCGTTGGACCTGGTCCTGGTGGAGAGCGGTGGGGACAACCTGACCGCCACCTTCAGCCGGGGACTGGTCGACAGGCAGATCTTCGTGGTGGACGTCGCCGGTGGGGACAAGGTGCCCCGCAAGGGCGGCCCCGGGGTGACCGCCGCCGACCTGCTGGTGATCAACAAGACCGACCTGGCTGCGCTGGTCGGCGCGGACCTCCAGGTCATGGAACGCGACGCCCGGGCCCGGCGTGGGGACCTGCCGACGGTGTTCCTGTCCATCACCGCCGACCCGCAGGCCGGGCAGGTCGCCACCTGGATCCGCCACGAGCTTGCCCACCACCGGGCCGGGCCGTCGGCAGTCGCTGTCACACAGCGTTGATGCGTTCGGTCGCCCGGCTGGTGGCCCGCCCGGACGGGCGGGGCGGCACCCGCCTCACCGAGCTGGCCGGGGAGCCGCCGTTGCTGCTGCGTCAGACCGGGCACCGCGACGGCGTCGCCGAGGTGTACGTGGTGGGCGCGGCAGCCGGTCCGCTGGCCGGTGACGACCTGCGGCTGGAGGTCGAGGTGACGGCGGGTGCGGCGGTACGGGTGCACACCGTCGCCGCCTCGGTCGCCCTGCCCGGCCGCCCCGGTGCCGGTCGGTCCCGGATGTCGGTGCGGGCCCGGGTGGCCGCCGGGGCCGCCCTGCACTGGCTGCCGGAGCAGACGGTGGCGGCGGCCGGTTGCGCGCACCACGCCGAGTCGTGGGTGGAGTTGGCCGAGGGGGCGGTGCTGACCTGGCGGGACGAGCTGGTCTGCGGCCGGTACGCCGAACGGCCCGGCGACGCCGTGGTGGGCACCTACGTCGACCACGCCGGAGCGCCGCTGCTGCGTCAGTCGCTGGCGGTGGGGCCGACAGCGCCCGGCTGGGACGGTGCGGCGGTCCTCGGCGGTGCCGTGGCCACCGGTTCCCTGCTGCTGGTCCGGCCGGGTCGGGTGGCCGGACCCCCGTGGGTGCATCCCGACGGCACAGTGGCCCGGCTCCCGCTCGCCGGTGGTCCCGCCGATCTCTGGACGGCGACGGCCCCGGACGCGCACCTGCTGCGCGAGCTTCTGAGCCCCGTCGACGCCGACCCGCCGGGTCGGTCGGGGCCTTGAAATCTTGGCGCGCCGGGGATGATGCTGTCCGCACGCACATCTACAGATGTCGATGCGGAGGTTCCGGATGCGTCGCAACCCGATCGTCACCCTCGCCACCCTCGTCCTGCTCCTTGTCACACCGGTGGGCACGGCCCACGCCCAGCCGCCGTCGGCCCCCGACGCCGCAGCGGCGGCGACGGTGCTCGCCACGATCCGGACCCCCGGCACCGCCTGGGGCCCCGACCCGGCCACCGGTCGGATGACCCTGACCGTCGACGACACCGTCGCCCCGGCCGACCTGGCGGCGCTGCGGGTCACCGCCGCACGGACCGGGGCGGTGCTGCGCCGCGAGCCGGGACGGCTGCGCACCCTGATCGCCGGGGGTGAGGCGATCCACGCCGGCACCGGCCGCTGTTCACTGGGGGCCAACGTCCGCCGGGGGAACACCTCCTACGCCGTCACCGCCGGGCACTGCACCGCCTCGGCCGCCACCTGGTACGCCGACAGCGCCCGGACCAGCCCGCTCGGCCCCCGGGTGGGCAGCAGCTTCCCCGGCAACGACTACGGGCTGATCCAGCACACCGGCTCTCTGCCCCGGCCCAGCGCGGTCTGGACCTACCCGGGTCTGCTGCCGATCGGCAACGTCGGCAACCCCTCCGTCGGGCAGGCGGTGTGTCGCAGCGGTGCCACCACGGGGTTCGGTGCGGCACCGTGACCGCCCTCAACCAGACGGTGAACTACGCCCAGGGCTCGGTCTCGGGGCTGATCCGGACCAACATCTGTGCCGAACCCGGCGACAGCGGCGGCCCCCTCTACGCCGCCTCGACCGGCACCATCCTCGGCATCCTCTCCGGCGGCAGCGGAAACTGCACCGTCGGCGGGTCCACGTACTACCAGCCGATCACCGAGATCCTCGCCGCGTACGGGGTGACGGTGCCCTGAGGGTGAGGTCGACGGCGGGTGGGGTGGACCCGCCCGCCCGCCGTCCGGTCGACACGGGTCAGTCGCCCAGTGCCCGGCGCAGGTTCGCGCCGAAGACGTCGGCCCGTTCGGACGGGGAGAGCCCGTCCAGCCCGACCGGTTCCAGGGTCTGGGCGAACGAGACGTGGTCGAGGCTGGGGGGGAAGTCCGACCCCCAGTAGAGCCGTCGGGTGCCGAACCGTTCCAGGAGCACCTCGACGTACGGGGCCGCCGCCGCGTGCGGCCAGGCGTGGGCGGGGTCGCTGACCGCGTACAGGCCGGAGATCTTCACCCCGACGTGCGGGAGCCGGGCCAGGTCGAGCAGCGGGGCCAGGGCTTCGGCGGCGTCCGCGCCGGACGGCACGGTGGCCCGGGTCCCGGGGAGCCCGAGGTGGCTGAGGAGCACCGGGCAGTCCGGCACGGCGGTGAGCGCGTCGGCGAGCCGCCCGGTCGCCGCCGGGGTGGCGTTCAGGCTGATCACCGCGCGGGTCCGGGTGAGGACGGGTGCGACGGTGCCGAGCCAGGCGGCGAACTCGTCCGCCCGGTCGGTGTCGGTCGGGTACGCCGCGACGCCCACGAATCCGGCCGCCCGCCACCGGTGCAGACGCTGCTCGGGCACCCCTGTCGACGGGACGTAGGCGACCGGGGCGATCCAGTCGTGCGTGGCGGCCAGGGCACCCAGGTGGTCGTTGTTGCCGACGAAGCGGGGTTCGCCCTCGTAGCCGACGACCAGTGCCCGGTCGATGCGGTGTTCGCGTCGGATGTCCTGATAAATCGCTACCTCCTCACCCCCGGCGGGAGAGCGGCCGTAACGGCCCGGATACCCGTCGGCGAAGAGGTGCAGGTGGGCGTCAGCACGTTCCATGGTCACGGACCATAACCCAGTTTTCGCCTGGTTATTGACGTGGGGACCCCCCTGACTTAGGTTCTTGTCTCAATTAGGTCCGGATTGCAGGCCGTGAGCGAGAGGTGAGCCGGGTGACGCTGGGAAGCGACGAGGTCGATGAGCTGGTACGGCTGCGGCGTCAGCTCCATCACCACCCCGAGCTGCGGTTTACGGAGCACGAGACGGCCCGGTTGTTGGCCGACAAGCTTCGGCCGTTCGGCCGGGTCCAGACCGGAATGGCCGGTACGGGCCTCCTTCTTGAGGTGGAAGGCACCAATCCCGGACCCAAGGTCCTTCTTCGGGCCGATATGGATGCCTATCCCGTCCAGGATGCCAAGACCGAGCCGTACGCCTCCACGAACGACGGGGTCTGCCACGCCTGCGGACACGACGTGCACATGACCGTCGCGTACGGGGTGGCCGCCCGACTCGCCGCCGACCCGCCGCCCCGGGGTTCGGTCACCGTCCTGTTCCAACCGGCCGAGGAGATCCCCTTCGGCGAGGCCTCCGGAGCCGCCGCCGTCCTCGCCGACGACGCGCTGCGCGGGCGGCGGTACGACGCCGTCCTCGGCCTGCACTGCTGGCCGGACCTGCCGGTAGGCACCCTCGGGGTGGACCGGGCCACCCCGAGGG
>NZ_JBEPEQ010000077.1:0-29582 GCF_040300925.1 Micromonospora sp. NPDC000207 | reverse complement strand
CCGGCGGCGGCGAGGGCGACGGAGAGGGCGTGGACGTGGCGGCCGAGTCCGCCGACGAGCACCGGGGGGTACTCCCAGGACAGCATCAGGATGCGGCTCCTGCGCCCGGCCCCGCCCGGTTCGGCAGGCTGCTGCGGAACCTGGTGACGGGAGGTCGGGTGGGGCCGGCAGGCCTGTTCGAGGGCGTGTGCGAGGTGCTCGCCGACCCGCAAGGTCGTCACATCAAACTCCGTCCGTGCACGGGAGATATGCCCCGGCGACGATGCCGACGGGCAGGAGGTAGAGCGGGGAGAGTGGCGCGAGGGCCGATGGTGGGGAACGCGTACGCGCCCCCGCGACACAGCAAAGGGCATCCGGGGCGATACCGCATCCTGAGGGGGGCGAAGGTGACGGAGGACACTCCGAGTCCCCTCCAACACCATCAGGGCGTGTTTCGGTAGTCGGCCGATCGGGTGGATTGGCGGGAAGCGTGGCAGGGCAATAGCGGCGTGCGCCCCGCCGGCTGAGGCGGGACGCTTCGAGACGTGCCTGAAGGAGCAACATGCTGGTCTGGCCGGGCGAGCGCTACCCGCTGGGAGCGACCTACGACGGGATGGGCACCAACTTCGCGATCTTCTCGGAGGTGGCCGAGTCGGTCGAGCTGTGTCTGTTCGACGAGTGGGACACCGGGGCGGAGCGGCGGGTCACCCTCCGCGAGGTCGACGCCCACGTCTGGCACGCGTACATCCCCGGGATCGAGCCGGGGCAGCGGTACGGGTACCGGGTGCACGGACGGTACGACCCGGCCGCCGGGGTCCGGTGCAATCCGAACAAGCTGCTGCTCGACCCGTACGCCAAGGCGGTCGACGGCGAGGTCACCTGGGACCCGGCGGTCTACGACTACGAGCTGGGTGACCCGGACACCATGTCCACCACCGACTCCGCGCCGTACGTGCCGAAGTCGGTGGTGGTGAACCCGTACTTCGACTGGGGCAACGACAGGTCCCCCCGGATCCCGTACCACCGCTCGGTGATCTACGAGGCCCACGTCAAGGGGCTGACCATGCGCCACCCGGACGTCCCGGAGGAGCTGCGCGGCACCTACGCCGGCCTCGCCACCCCCGCAATGATCGAGTACTTCCACAAGATGGGCATCACCGCCGTCGAGCTGATGCCGGTGCACGAGTTCGTGCACGACCACCGCCTCGACGACCTGGGGCTGCGCAACTACTGGGGTTACAACACCATCGGCTTCTTCGCCCCGCACCACGGCTACTCGGCGATGGGTCGCCTGGGGCAGCAGGTGCAGGAGTTCCGGGGGATGGTCAAGGCCCTGCACGCCGCAGGCATCGAGGTGATCCTCGACGTGGTCTACAACCACACCGCCGAGGGCAACCACCTGGGTCCGACGCTGAGCTTCAAGGGCATCGACACCGCCAGCTACTACCGGCTCTCGGAGGAGGACCGGCGGTACTTCGTCGACTACACCGGGACCGGCAACAGCCTCAACGTCCGCAGCCCGCACTCCCTCCAGCTGATCATGGACTCCCTGCGGTACTGGGTCACCGAGATGCACGTCGACGGCTTCCGGTTCGACCTGGCCGCCACCCTGGCCCGGGAGTTCTACGAGGTCGACCGCCTCTCCACCTTCTTCGAGGTGGTCCAGCAGGACCCGGTGGTGAGCCGGGTCAAGCTGATCGCCGAGCCGTGGGACGTCGGCCCCGGCGGATACCAGGTCGGCAACTTCCCGCCGGTGTGGACCGAGTGGAACGGCAAGTACCGCGACACGGTCCGCGACTTCTGGCGCGGCGAACCGGGGACCCTGCCCGAGTTCGCCTCCCGGATCTCCGGCTCGGCCGACCTGTACCAGGACGACGGGCGCAAGCCCTTCCACAGCATCAACTTCGTCACCTGCCACGACGGGTTCACCCTCAACGACCTGGTGTCGTACAACGACAAGCACAACGAGGCCAACGGGGAGGACAACCGGGACGGGGAGAGCCACAACCGGTCCTGGAACTGCGGGGTGGAGGGGCCGACCGACGACCCCGGGGTGCTCGCCCTGCGGGCCCGCCAGCGACGCAACTTCCTGGCCACCCTGATCCTCTCGCAGGGCGTGCCGATGATCGGACACGGCGACGAACTGGGCCGTACCCAGCACGGCAACAACAACGCCTACTGCCAGGACAGCGAGCTGGCCTGGGTGGACTGGGACGGCGTCGACGTCGACCTGCTGGCCTTCGTCCAGCGGCTCACCGCCTTCCGGGCCGCCCACCCGGTGTTCCGTCGGCGGCGGTTCTTCAGCGGCCAGACCGTCAACCCCCGGGGCGCCGGGGAACCCCTGCCCGACCTGGCCTGGTACACCCCCGACGGCCGGGAGATGACAGGGGAGGACTGGGGCAACGACTTCGGCCGCTCGGTGATGCTGTTCGTCAACGGCGACGGCATCCCCGAGCGCGGCCAGTACGGCCAGCGCCACACCGACACCTCGGTGATCCTCTGCTTCAACGCCCACGACGCCCCGCTGGACTTCACCCTCCCCGGGGCGGAGTTCGGCCAGCGGTGGGAACCGGTCATCGACACCGCCGACCCGGATCCGGAGAAGACGACGGCGATCGAGGCGGGCGGTGTCCTCACCGTGGCGGACCGCTGCCTGGTGGTCCTGGAGAGGACGGCCCGGTGAGCGTCGCCGACCGGCCGAGGGTCGGCACCACCTACCGGGTGCAGATCCGTCCCGACTTCGACCTGGACGCCACCGCCGACCTCGTCGACTACCTCGCCGACCTGGGCGTCACCCACCTCTACAGCGCACCACTGCTGACCGCCACCCCCGGATCCGAGCACGGCTACGACGTGGTCGACCACCGCAGCGTCGACTCGCGACTGGGCGGCGAGCCCGCCCGACTGCGGTTGGTCCGGGCGTTGCGGGCCGCCGGGCTGGGACTGGTGGTGGACATCGTGCCCAACCACGTGGGGGTCGCCCGACCGGCAGCCAACAGGCAGTGGTGGGACGTGCTGCGCCGGGGCCGCGACTCGGCGTACGCCGGATGGTTCGACATCGACTGGGAGCGGGGCGGGGGACGGCTGCGCCTGCCGGTCCTCGCCGACGCCCCGGACGCCCTCGACGACCTCACCGTCGTCGACGGCGAGCTGCGCTACCACGAGCACCGGTTCCCGATCGCCGACGGCACCGGGGCGGGCACCCCCCGCCAGGTGCACGACAGGCAACACTACGAACTGATCTCCTGGCGGCGCGGGGACGCCGAGGTGACCCACAGGCGGTTCTTCGCCGTCACGGACCTGGCCGGTCTGCGGGTCGAGGACCCTGCCGTCTTCGACGCCACCCACGCCGAGGTGCTGCGCTGGGTGGCCGCCGGTGAGGTCGACGGGATCCGGGTCGACCACCCCGACGGGCTGCGCGACCCGGCCGGCTACCTGGCCCGGCTGCGGGCCGCCGCGCCGGACGCCTGGCTCGTGGTGGAGAAGATCCTCGAGTACGGCGAGGAGCTGCCGGACTGGCCGGTCGACGGCACCACCGGGTACGACGCCCTCCCCGAGGTCTGCGGCATCTTCGTCGACACCGGCGCGGAGGGGCACTTCACCGCCCTGGACGCCCGACTCTCCGGTGAGCACACGTCCTGGCAGAGCCTCACCCACCGGACCAAGTGGGAGGCGGCCACCCGGCTGCTCGCCGCCGAGCTGACCCGCCTCGCCGCCCTGGTGCCGGAGGTGGACACCGAGTCGGTCCGGGCCGCCCTGGCGGAGCTGGCCGCCTGTTTCCCGGTCTACCGGGGCTACCCGCCCGAGGGTGCCCGGCACCTGGCCTCGGCCCGGTCCGAGGCCGGACGCCGCCGCCCCGAGCTGGCAGGGGCGTTGGACGCGGTCACCCGCCGACTCCGGGACCCCGACGACGAGCTGGCGCTGCGCTTCCCCCAGCTCACCGGGGCGGTGATGGCCAAGGGCGTCGAGGACACCGCCTACTACCGGTGGAGCCGGTTCGTCGCGCTCAACGAGGTGGGCGGCAGCCCTGCCCACTTCGGGACGACACCGGCACACTTCCACCGGTTCGCCGCCGCCCGGCAGGCCCGGTGGCCGACAGCGATGACCACCCTGTCCACCCACGACACCAAACGCGGTGAGGACGTCCGGGCCCGACTGGCGGTCCTCGCCGAGCTGCCCGGACGCTGGGCCGAGCAGGTGGGGGCCTGGACGGATCGGGCGCCGCTGCCCGACCCGGCCTTCGCCCACCTGCTCTGGCAGACCGCAGTCGGTGCCTGGCCGATCGAACGGGACCGGCTGCACGCCTACGCGGAGAAGGCCGCCCGGGAGGCGTCGGTGGCGACGAGCTGGGCCGAACCCGACACCGGTTTCGAAGCGGCGATGCACGCCCTCGTCGACCTGATGTACGACGATCCGGCGCTGCACGCCGAGGTGACGGCGTTCGCCGCCGAGATCACCCCGGCCGGTTGGTCCAACGCGTTGGGGCAGAAGCTTGTGCAGTTGGCGATGCCCGGTGTGCCGGACACCTACCAGGGCACCGAGCTGTGGGAGAACTCCCTCGTCGACCCGGACAACCGTCGGCCCGTCGACTTCGCCGTACGCCGGGAACTGCTGGCCCGACTGGACGCGGGCTGGGTGCCGCCGGTCGACGCCGACGGTGCGGCCAAGCTGCTGGTGGTCTCCCGGACGTTGCGGCTGCGCCGGGACCACCCGGAGCTGTTCACCGACCACCGGCCGGTGCCGGTCCGGGGGTCGGCCGCCGCCCACGCGGTGGCCTTCGACACCGGGGGTGCTGTCGCGGTGGCCACCCGGCTGCCGCTGGGCCTGGCCCGCGCCGGCGGGTGGGGCGACACGTTCCTGACATGTCCCGTTCACGAGATGACGGACCTGTTCACCGGACGGGTCTACAGTGGCCCGCAGGTACGGCTGACCGACCTTCTCGCCACCTTTCCCGTCGCACTGCTGGTTCCCGGCAGGTCCGAGGAGGCCACGGCATGACCGAGTTCAACGTCTGGGCACCGCAGACCGACAGGGTCCGACTCCGGCTGCCCGACACCGGTGACCGGGAGATGACCCGGTCACCGGACGGCTGGTGGCGTGCGGAGGTCCCGGAGGCCGGTCCGGGCACGGACTACGCCTTCCTCCTCGGCGACTCCGACCGGGCCCTGCCCGACCCCCGGTCCCGGTGGCAGCCGACCGGGGTGCACGGGCCCAGCCGGGTCTACGACCACACCGCCTACCAGTGGTCCGACCAGGACTGGACCGGTCGCCAGCTGCCCGGCAGCATCCTCTACGAGCTGCACGTGGGGACCTTCACCCCGGAGGGGACCTTCGACGCGGCGGTCACCCGCCTCGACCACCTCGTCGACCTGGGGGTCGACCTGATCGAACTGCTGCCCGTCAACGCCTTCAACGGCGAGTACAACTGGGGGTACGACGGCGTCTGCTGGTACGCCCCGCACGAGGCGTACGGCGGCCCGGACGGGTTGAAGCGGCTGGTGGACGCCGCCCACGCCCGGGGGATCGGGGTGATCCTCGACGTCGTCTACAACCACTTCGGGCCCTCCGGGGCGTACGCGCCGATGTTCGGGCCGTACCTCACCGAGCAGAGCAACACCTGGGGCCGGACCGTCAACCTCGACGGCCCGCACTCCGACGAGGTCCGCCGCTACATCGTCGACTCGGTCCTGACCTGGCTGCGCGACTACCACGTCGACGGGCTGCGGCTGGACGCCGTGCACGCCATGCCGGACACCCGGGCGGTGCCCCTGATGGAGGAGCTGGCCGTCGAGGTGGAGTCCCTCGCCACCCACCTGGGTCGCCCCCTGTCGCTGATCGCCGAGTCCGACCTCAACGACCCCCGGCTGATCACGCCCCGGGAGGCCGGGGGGTTCGGGCTGCACGCCCAGTGGAACGACGACGCCCACCACGCCCTGCACACCCTGCTCACCGGGGAGCGGCAGGGCTACTACGCCGACTTCGGTTCCCTGGACACCCTCGCCGACGTGCTCACCGCCGGGTTCCACCACGCCGGGGGCCGGTCCGGTTTCCGTCACCGCAACCACGGCCGCCCGGTCGACAGGCATCGGACGCCGGGGCACCGGCTGGTGGCGTACCTGCAGAACCACGACCAGATCGGCAACCGGGCCACCGGCGACCGGATCTCGGCGACCCTCAGCCCGGCGATGCTGAGGGTGGGCGCCACCCTGCTGTTCACCGCGCCGTTCACCCCGATGCTGTTCATGGGGGAGGAGTGGGCGGCGACCACCCCGTGGCAGTTCTTCACCAGCCACCCGGAGCCGGAGCTGGCCACCGCCGTGGCCACCGGGCGACGCCGGGAGTTCGCCGAGCACGGCTGGCCGGAGGGGGACGTGCCGGACCCGCAGGACCGGCAGACCTTCCTGCGGTCCCGGCTCGACTGGGCGGAGCTGGACAAGCCCGAACACCGGGAGATGTACGACTTCCACCGGCGGCTGATCGCGTTGCGCAAGTCCCGGTCCGACCTGTCGGACCCGTGGCTGCACGCTGTCGACGTCCAGCAGGGTGACAGGTTCCTGCTGGTACGGCGGGGCCGGTGCTGGGTGGTGGCGAACCTCGCCGACGAGCCGCAGCGGGTCAACGTGCCCGACGTCGTACGCCGGGTCCTGCTCGCCACCGGTCCCGGGGTGACAGTGATGCGTGACGGCCTGCAACTGCCCGCCGAGACGGCAGCAGTCGTCGCGGTCTGACCCGTCGACGCACCGCCCGCGACGACGGCGGGTGGACGCGTCGGCGCGGGGGCCGGTATCCGAGATGAATCCGTTCGACCCGAGGAGCCCGATGCACGACGTTCGTGACATGAGGCAGGACGAGATCTGGAACGCCGACACCGCCCGCGACTACGACACCCCCGGAACGGGCATGTTCGCCCCCGAGGTCCTCGGTCCGACCGTCGACCGCCTCGCCGCGCTCGCCGACGGCGGGGCGGCGTTGGAGTTCGCGGTCGGGACCGGTCGGGTGGCGCTGCCACTGGCCGAGGCCGGGGTGCCGGTGACCGGGATCGAACTCTCCGAGCCGATGATCGCGCAGCTGCGCGAGAAGGCCGACGAGTCGAGGATCCCGGTGGTGGTCGGGGACATGGCCACCGCCACCGCGCCGGGCGAGTTCTCCCTGGTCTACCTGGTCTACAACACCATCTCCAACCTGTTGACCCAGGCCGAGCAGGTGGCCTGCTTCCGCAACGCGGCCCGGCACCTCGCCCCCGGCGGCCGGTTCGTGATCGAGCTGTGGGTGCCCGAGCTGCGGAAACTCCCACCGGGTCAGCAGGCGACGGTCTGGTCGAGCGAGCCCGGCTACATCGGACTGGACACCTACGACCCGCTACGGCAGATCGTCGTGTCGCACCACTTCCGGTTCGACGACAGTCGACAGGCGTCGCTGTTCCGCAGCCCCCACCGCTACATCTGGCCGACGGAGCTGGACCTGATGGGACAGCTGGCCGGATTCGAGCTGGAGAGCCGGCACGCCGACTGGACCGGCGGCGAGTTCACCGCCGAATGCCGCAGCCACGTCTCGGTCTACCGCCTCGCACCCACGGAGTAGACCCGACGCCTGTGACGAGTCCTGTTCCGACCGACACACGGAGAAGCGCCCCCGGCCGCGAGACCGGGGGCGCTCTCGTCAGTCAGCGACGTGCCGCCGCCATGCCGACGAACGCCCGCCAGGCGGCCGGGTCGAAGGTCAGGGTTGCACCGGCGCGGTCCTTGGTGTCGCGGACGAGCACGACGCCCGCGAGGTTGTCGGCGACCTCGATGCAATCGCCGCCGTTGTTGCCGCTCTTGCTGCTCTTACGCCACTGCGCGCCGGTCATGTCCATGAGTCTGCCGCTTCCGTGATCAGGGCCAGGGACTGCGCTCGGGTCAGCGCCTCTCCGCTTATCCGCGCCCACCTGCGATCGAGGGTAGCAACTTCCGTCGGCTGGTCGATGATGGTCGCCTGCGACTGCCCATCGACGTGGGCGAGTCGCCCGCCGTCCGGCATGTCGGCGAGGATGAACGGCCCGCCCAGTCCGGGGTAGATCCCCGTCCCCACCGGCACCACGTGGACCTGCACCGACGGCATCTCGGCGCACCGTGCGAGGTGCGCGCACTGCTCACGCATCATCGCCCGGTCGTTGCCGAGCGTCCGGCGGACCACCATCTCGTCGATGACCGCGACCACCAGCGGCGGCCGGTCCCGACGCAGGAGCGCCTGCCTGTCGATCCGCGCGGTGACCAGGTCGTCGACCTCGGCAGCGCTCAGTCCCTCGCCCGCGAGGGTGGCTCGCGCGTACGCCTCGGTCTGCAACAGACCCGGAATCCATGCGAGTTGGAACGACCGTAGGGACAGCGCCTCGCGTTCGACGTCCGCCCACCGCCGGAACCACGCCGGTTCGCGACGGCGCACCGTGCTCGGCCACAGTTCGCCGACGTCCCGACCGAGCACCCGCGCGGCCGTCGACCGGTGTCGGGGGTGCGGGACGACACCCGGGTTGACCCACCGCTGGACGGACTTGGGGTCGACCCCGACCTGTGACGCGAGGCTTTCGGATGTCTCCCCGCCCTGTGTCATGGCCTCGATCAGCGCATGGTTCATAGATGACCTCCCGCGACGTTGACGACGTGCATCAATCTTACCTAACGCGGTGTGACTGTCTGCTCACGGGGCTGCACAGTGGTTCCAGGGCAGCACGGCTCCCGATCGACCACCACGGACACGAGAGGAACCCACCATGCGCTTCGGTCGCCGAGGCAGACGCCGACAGTCCGACCAGCAACGGCATCCCGTCCGCCCGCGTACGCCGGTCGTCACGGACTGGGCGAACGAGCGTACGGCCGTCTTCCCGGTCGTCCGCCCCGGAACCGCCGGGAACCTCACCCCCGCACAGGCGTGGCGCGCAAACCGGGGGCGATCGCGGTGACGACCCCGGCACCGCTCGACGGCGCGGTACTGCACATCGGGTACGGGCCACTCTGGGACTGCGAGTACTGCGCCCTACCGTGGCCGTGCCCGACGTACCGCGAGGCCGGGACGACGGCGCAGCGGCTCGGCGCGCTGATCTACATGGCGCACCGCGCGCTGCGGGACCTGCGCCACCTCCCGCCGTTCGAGGTGGTCCGCCGGTTCCTGTTCCCCGTGGCCCTCTCCGACACCGAACTCCGCAGGATCACACTCGACCTGCTCCGGTCGCGGACACCGGTCCCGGACCCACCCCGCACGGCACACGTCCCGATGCGACCGCTCTGGCAGTGCGCTGCCTGCCGCGAGCCGTGGCCCTGTGAACCCGCTCGGCGCTCACTCGTGCACGAGTTCGCCGACGCCCGGCCGGCGCTGCTGGTCCACCTCGGCGCGATGCTCGCCCACGCCGGGGACCAGATGTACCAGATAGGACAGCGTCCCAGCTCGGACGAGCTCGACCGCCGGTTCCTGGCCTGGGCGCGAACGAGACCCGAATCCGCCGAGACCTGACCCGCGCATCTCCGTGACCGCCCGTCCCCGGTGCGGCGTCGTTCGGTCCCCCGCCGTCGCGACGCCCGGGGGCGGGCCACGGTACGGGTCAGACCATCCCGTAGCCGAGCTCCTCGGCGGCGATCGCCCAGAGGGTGTTCTCGTCCGCCACCGCCGGTGGGTCGATCTCCCGGAACCTGTCGGTGAGCTGCTCGCCGAGCGCCTCCAACTCCTCGTCGGCCTCCTCGTCGACCGCCCCGGCGGTCACCTGAGCGGCGCGGTACGCCTCGGCGCAGGCGACGAACGCGGCCAGGCTGGAGTTGACCAGCTCGGCCCCCTCGTCGTCGACCAGGTGCACGGACCCGGTCTCGGCGTCGACGACCAGCCGGGACAGCCCCTCGTCGACGGCCAGGACGGTGCCGGTCGCCTCGACCCGGGGTGCGGACAACCAGGTGCCCGGGTAGGGGAGGGTGTCACCGGTCTCGCGGAGCAGGGTCAGCGCGGAGTCGATCGCTGCGGTGTCGGTCGCCACGCGAGGCACTCTAGTCGTGTGTCCACACCGGTCCGTCACCCGGGAGGCGGCCGGTCCGAGGGGGGCTCAGGGGATCGGCCACTCGTGCACCGGTCGGTTGGTGTGCATCAGGTCGACGTAGTGGCGGACCACCTCGCGTAGGGCCGCCGGGCGGTCCAGGTGGTCGGCGGACTCCAACCGGTGCAGGGTCTCCACCTGCCAGGTGGCTCCGTTGCGGCCGGTCAGGCAGCGCTGCTCGACGACGCCGAGCAACCTGTCGCGTTCGGCCGGGTCGAGGCCCCACCGGTCCAGGCCGTGGTGGGCCATCGGCAGCAGGCGGCGCAGCGTCAGCTCGGTCACCGGAAGGTAGCCCAGCCCGGGCCAGAAGACCGGGGCGTCGATGCCGTACCGGGCGCAGGACAGGAAGTTCTCCTCGGCGGCGCTGAACGACATCTGCGACCACAGCGGACGGTCCGACTCGGCCAGGGCGCGGACCAGCCCGAAGTAGAACGCGCCGTTGGCGACGGTGTCCAGGACCGTGGGACCGGCGGGCAGGACCCGGTTCTCCACCCGCAGGTGCGGGCGGCCGTGCCACACGTCGTACACCGGGCGGTTCCACCGGTAGACGGTCCCGTTGTGCAGCCGCAGCTCGGCCAGGTTCGGCACGTCCCCACCGGCCAGGGTCGCCACCGGGTCCTGCGGGTCGCAGACCGGCAGGAGGGCAGGGAAGTAGCGGACGTTCTCCTCGAACAGGTCGAAGACGCTGGCGATCCACCGTTCCCCGAACCACACCCGGGGGCGTACCCCCTGGGCTTTGATCTCCTCGGCCCGGGTGTCGGTGGCCTGCTGGAACAGGGGGATACGGGTCTCCCGCCACAGCTCCCGGCCGAACAGCAGCGGGGAGTTCGCCCCGAGCGCCACCTGGAATCCGGCGACGACCTGCGCGGCGTTCCAGTAGTCGGCGAACTGGGCGGGGCTGACCTGGAGGTGGAACTGGGTGCTGGTGCAGGCGGCCTCGGGGGTGATGGTGTCGGCGGTGACCGCCAGGCGCTCGACCCCGGCGATCGAGATGGGCAGGTCCTCGCCCCGCGCGGCGAAGATCTGTTCGTTGAGCTGCCGGTAGCGGGGGTTGGCCGACAGGGTCCCGGCGGTGAGGTGCTCCGGGCGGAGGGTGGGCAGGATCCCGATCATCACCAGGTGGGTGTCGAGGTCCCGGGCCTTCACGTCGGCGGCGTTGAGGCTGGCCCGGACGTCGGCCTCCACGTCGGCGGTGGCGGTCCCGACGAGCCGCCGGGGCGGGACGTTGATCTCCACGTTGAACTGGCCCAGTTCGGTCTGGAAGCTCGGGTCGGCGATAGCGGCGAGCACCTCGGCGTTGCGCATCGCCGGCAGGGACCCGGTGTCGACCAGGTTCAGCTCGATCTCCAGCCCGGTCATCGGACGGTCGGTGTCGAACCGGGACTCCCGGAGCATCTCGCCGAGGACGTCGAGACACCGCCGGACCTTGTCCCGGTAGCGGGCCCGGTCCGCGCGACCGAACGTCTGGACCCCGACATCCTCGCCCATCGTCACCACCCTGTCGCCGATGGTTCACCCGTGTCGCCGGGTCGGCGGTCGGGGTGGACCGAACGTCTGCTCTCCCTTACCCACGGTGCGGTGATTCTGCTCCTCTTACGGCGGGCCGGTGCGCCGGTCGCCCCGTCGACCTGTCTAGCATTGCCCCCGCAGGAGGTGGGCGTGTGACGAAGCGCGAGATGGTGACCCGGTTGTTCGTGGTGGCGGCGATCGCCGAGGCGGGTTCCTGGCTGGGGCTGCTGATCGGGATGGCTGTCAAGTACGGCCCGCCCGGCAACGAACTCGGGGTGCAGATCTTCGGACCGATCCACGGGGCGCTCTTCGTGGCGTACGGGATCATGGTCCTGGCGGTGGCGCGGCTGCACCGGTGGAGCCTGGTGGCCACCGGGGTCGCCCTGGTCTGTGCGGTTCCACCGTTCGCCACCATCGTCTTCGAGCGGTGGGCTGCCCGTCGCGGCATGCTCGACGCCTCCGCAGCCGACGCCCGGGACCGGGCGCCCGCCCCGGTCGGCTGAGCACGGGTCACCCCTGTCGCCGGCCTCAGAAGAGCACGATCAGGGCGGCGATCGCCAGGATCAGCAGGAGGCCCAGGATCGCCTGGAGCACCAGGGGCGGACCGAGGTGGGACCAGAGGGTGGCGTGCCGTGGCCGCAGCAGCTGCCCGGTGGTCAGGTTGACGATCTGCTCGACCCGGGGCGGCAGGTCCGGATCCTGCGGTCGGAGGGTGATCTGCACCCAGTCCGCCGGATGCAGGGCGCTCTGGGCCAGGTGTCCGTGCAGCTCCACCTCGAAGAGGCGGTCGTCCCGGTCGCGTAGGCGTAGCGGTGTGACCAGGTATTCCGGGCCCTTGCGCAGCTCCTTCCAGCTGCGCCGGCTGCCCCCTCCGGCGGCGTTGGAGAGCATCGACCGGATGGCCAGGACCAGCAGACCCATCACGCCGGCGGCGGTCACCACGGCGACCAGGACCGGCTGCCCGATCTTCAGTTCCCGGGTGTAACCGTCCATCAGGCGGACCACCCGACCGGTGAAGATCCGCCCCGTTGGGCGGGGAACCCGCCGGTAGCCGAGGTCGCTGTCCATGTGCACCACCGAGAGTCGTTCGCCACCCAGAGTCCGGTTCCCGGTACCGATCGTATCGGTGTTCGTGCGTGAACGACAGGACCGAACGCGAGTCATCTTCGCGGCGGCGAGGGTGACATCCCCATCGGTACGGGTAAGCGCAGGGCCCGAGCTGGAAAGGGGTCGAGCATGGAGCTGTCCTTCCTGCGCCCGCTGTACGACCGTCCCGGACCGTGGTGCTCGGTCTACCTGGACGCCTCCCGGGACACCGAGGATTCCCGCCCCGCGCTGGACCTGCGCTGGCGGGCCCTGCGAGGCGAACTGACCGCCCAGGGGGCGGACGAGGCCACCGTCGACGCCGTCGACCAGGTGGTGCGGGGCCACACCCCGATGGCCGGTGACTACGGCATCGCCGTGTTCGCCACCGGGGGGCGGGTGGTGCTCTCCGAGTACCTCTCCGCGCCGCCGCTGCGCGACATCGCCGCCGTGGCGGACCTCCCGCACACCATGCCCCTGGTCGCCCAACGCGGCGAACAGATCTCCTGGGTGCGGATCCTGGCCGACCGCACCGGTGCCGACGCCGTCGCGGCCGACGCCGGGGAGATGCCGCGTCGCGCCCGGGTCCGGGGCGGCACGACGTACCCGCTGCGGCGGTCCCAGCCGGGCGGCTGGTCCCAGTCGCGGTACCAGCGCGCCGCCGACGAGGCCCGGCACCACAACGCCGGGGACACCGCCGCCGTGGCGGCCGACCTGGCCGAACGGGTCGACGCGGAGGTCCTGGTGCTCGCCGGGGACATCCGGGCCACCGGGGCCATCGCCGCCCAGCTGCCCCGCCGGTGGCAGGACATGGTGGTCCGCACCGACGCCGGATCCCGGGCGGCGGGGGCCGACCCGGCCGCGATGGACGACGTGACGGTGCAGGTCATCGCCGAGGCGGCGCAGGCCCGGGTCGACGCCACCCTGGACCGGTTCGGCACCCAGGAGGACGTCGGAGCGGGATTGGACGCCGTGGTGGCCGCCCTGCAACGCAACCAGGTCGACACGATGGTGATCGTCGACGACCCGTCGGCCACCGGTCGGCTCTGGATCGGCCCGGAGCCCACCGACATCGCCACCGACCCGGCGAGTCTGACCGGCGGCGGCGAGGCGCGCCAGGTCCGTGCCGACGCCGCCCTAGTACGGGCGTTGGCAGGAACCGACGCGACGGTGACCGTCCTCGCCCCGCAGGAGGCACCCGACCTGCCCGACGGCGTCGGCGCGGTGCTGCGCTACGTCGACGAAGGCACGCCGGGTCGTACCGGAGGCTGATCGGGGCCGTCGAGAGGCACCGGGTGGGCGCACCGAAAGGGTGCGCCCACCCGTCGTGTACCGCCGAAATCCGGTCCCTGATCGGCTCGCCGTCCCGATTGCTCCGACCCGTGGCCTATGCCCTGTTTGAACCGCATGCGGGTGGGAAGCCGGGGCCCGTGGTGAGCGAACGAGGCAAGGTGGAGCCGGTACGCCAGGGGCCGGCGGGGCTGTCGGGCGGTGGCCTGACCTGCGAGCGCGTCGTGTCGACGGGCAGCCTGGCCCGGCTGCTGGTGGCGGCGACCGCCCGCGCGCTGCGCAACACCGACTGCGCGGACCTGGGACAACCGGCCACCCTCGCCCGGATCTCCGCCGCACCCGAGGCGGTACGGCGTACCGCTGTGGCCCGGGCCGCCGGACGGTCGGCGCTCAAGCCCGCACACCTCGCCGAGGTCGACACCGACCAGGTGGCCCGATGGCTCACCGACCAGTACCCCCGCCGCCGCTACCCCGGCGTCCTCCTCGGCTCACCGCACGGGGCAGCGATGCACCTGGCCGTCGCCCTCGGGGTGCCCTGGCTGCCCACCGCCTTCGAGGTGAACGCGCAGTGGCCCGGGGGCGAGGTGGACCGCCCCCACCACGCCCTGTCCCACGGCAGCGCGCTCAGCGCCAGGCTGCTCGGGGGCAACGCCGACGTCCACGTCCGGCAGGTGCACTGCCCGGCCAGCCGGGGGACCGCCGCCGGGCAGACGGTGTCGCTGACGGTGCGGTGGCGGCACCTGCCCGGGGCGTACCGCAGATTCCTCACCGACCACCTCGAACCGAAGGCGGCGGTGCTGCTGCTCGCCGACGGCCGGACCTGGCCGGTGGTGGACGTCGGCCCGGACCACACCTTCCAGATCGGCTGCCCGCCCAGCGGGCTGGACCCCGTCGACTTCCACCCCGACAGTCACGCCCTACGGCAGGTGCTGCGCGCCGCCGGGGGCGACGACTCCCGCTGGGACCCGCCCGAGGTGACCTGCGCGCAGGCGACCGCCGAACACGGCGTGGAGTCCGGTTTCGAGGGCAGTGCCCGGCAGTGGGCCGCCCGGCGGGACCATCCCCTGCACCAGGTGTTCGTCCCACGCCCCGAGGCGCTCAGCGCGACGGTGGCCGACCTCTACCGACGGTGGCTGCGGGAGGCGGGCAAGAGCGGCAACCGGCTGGTGGTGGAGTGCGGACGGCTGCTCGACCCGTGGCAGGTCCTGCGCGCCGGACTGGTGCCGTACTGGTGCGAGAACGCCACCCGCCGGTCGGTCACCGGCGTGGAGTGGTGGTTGGCCGGCAGCGAACCGTTCAGCTCGGTCGACGTGCTTCCCGACCCGCCCGGTGTCCGCTCCCCGGCCCTGGCCGGGCTGCCCCAGTGGTTGGCCGTCGCCGGGTTCGGCCGACGCCGCCGGGCCATGGACCGCACCTGCGTACGCGGCTACCCGGTGACTGCGGTCCCCACCCGCCGGGCCACCGAGGTGCTGCGGGCCCAGCCGTACGACCTGCCGACCCCGCCGCCCCTGACAGTCGACGTGGCGCTCGCCGCCCTGCGTGACGACGGGGCCCGACAGGGCCTGACAGTCTGCTGAACCCGACGTCGCCGGACCCGGACGAGGGGCCCCGGCCGACCGTCCGGACCCAACCTGTCGAATCATCCTCGCGATCTCACGTCTCGTGATTGAGTACCTACGGAGCGGGAACACCGCAGGCCGCGACGGCCCGGAGGCGCCCACGGGGGTGCCGGGCGTCGTCCTGGCCGGTGCCGTCAGCGGCACCGTGTTCCGGCTACGGATTCCAGCCACGTGACCCACTCTCCAGCCCGGTGCGTGGCTTCACCATGCGCGACAGCGGTTCCCATCCGGGCGGGGACCTTCCTGAGGGAGGCGCGGATGTTCGGACAGACCGGCACGACCACACCACCGCCGACCACCGATCGCGGCCTGGAGGATCTGGACGCCGCCGCCATGGCGTACGCGGCCCGGATCGAGGGGGTGCCACCGGAGCGGCGGCAGGAGGCCCGCGACGATCTGGTCCGCTTCGCGCTGCCCTTCGCCGGTCGGCTGGCCAGACGGTACCGGGGGCGCGGCGAACCCCTGGAGGACCTGGAACAGGTGGCCCGGTTGGGGCTGGTCAACGCCGTCGACAGGTACGACCCGGAACGGGGGTCGTTCACCGCGTACGCGGCCATCACCATCGTCGGTGAGATCAAGCGGCACTTCCGGGACCGGACCTGGGGGGTGCACGTGCCCCGCCGACTGCGGGACCTGATCCTCGAGGTCGGTCAGGCCACCGCCGCGCTGACCAGTGAGCTGTCCCGGGCCCCCAGCGTGGCCGAGCTGTCGGAGCGGCTGGAGACCCCCGAGGAGGAGATCCTCGCCGCCCTGGAGTCCGCCGCCGGGTACAGCCCGGCCTCACTCAACGCCCCCGTCGGCGGGGAGAGTTCGGCCGAGTTCGGTGACCTGGTCGGGGAGTCGGACAACGCCCTGGAATCTGTCGACGACCGGGTCACCGTCAGCGGCCTGCTGCACCGGCTGCCCTGGCGGGAGCGACGGATCCTGGCGATGCGGTTCTACGGCAACCAGACCCAGGCCGAGATCGCGGCCCGGTTCGGCATCTCGCAGATGCACGTGTCCCGGCTGCTGTCGCGGGCGCTGACCTGGTTGCGTCAGGCGATGCTCGCCGACACCCCGCCGCCGTGGCAGACCGGTGCCGCCGAGACCGAGCCGGCCCGCCCCGCGACCGTGAAGTCACCGGTCCCCGAGCGGTAGGAGTTGTCCGCCTCCGGCTCCGTCTCCGGCTCGCCCGGAGACGGAGCCGGGTCCCCGTCGTCTCCGGTGCGACCCCCGGGCCGACCCGCACGCGGGTCGGCCCGGGGGTCGCGTCAGTCAGTGTTCGGTGCCGTCGCCCCGGCTGTGCGGATGCCGCCAGCGCTCGTTGGGCTGAGGGTCCCGTTCGGCGCCGAGCGCTCCCGTCTCCGGCTCGTCGGTCTGCTCGAAGCTGGGTCGGCGTACGTCCTCCGGCTCGGGCACCTCCACCGGTCGGGCGCCGGACTGTGGGGCGGGCTGGTATGCCTCGGCGTCCCGGGCGCCGTGCGCTCCCTCGGTAGCCGGGGACTCGGCCGGATGGGGTTCGCGGTGGAACTCCTCGCTGAGTCGCTGGGGCGGACGGGTGGTCCGTTGTGGCAGGTCCCGGCCGAGGTCGGCGACGAGGGGGCCGTACTTGGCGTCGAAGGCGGGCCGCTCGGAGCGGATCCGGGGCATCCGGTCGAAGTTGCGCAGCGGGGGCGGGCAGGTGGTGGCCCACTCCAGCGAGTTGCCGAACCCCCAGGGGTCGTCGACGGTGACCAGAGCCCCGTACCGCCAGGACCGCCACACGTTGTACATGAAGAACAGGGTGGAGAGGCCGAGGACGAACGACCCGACCGTGGAGATCACGTTCAGGGTGGTGAAGCCGTCGGTGTCCAGGTAGTCGGCGTACCGGCGGGGCATCCCCTCGGCACCGAGCCAGTGCTGGACCAGGAAGGTGGCGTGGAACCCGACGAACATGGTCCAGAAGTGCGCCTTGCCGAGACGTTCGTCGAGCAGCCGCCCGGTCATCTTCGGGAACCAGAAGTAGACCCCGCCGAACGCGGCGAAGACGATGGTGCCGAACAGGACGTAGTGGAAGTGCGCCACCACGAAGTACGTGTCGGTGACGTGGAAGTCCGCCGGCGGGCTGGCCAGCAGCACCCCGGTCAACCCGCCGAGCAGGAAGGTGACCAGGAACCCGATGGCGAACAGCATCGGCGTCTCGAAGGTGATCTGCCCCTTCCACATGGTGCCGAGCCAGTTGAAGAACTTCACCCCCGTCGGTACGGCGATGAGGTAGCTGAGGAAGCTGAAGAACGGCAGGAGCACCTGCCCGGTGCCGAACATGTGGTGCGCCCAGACGCTCATCGACAGCACGGTGATGGCGATGGTGGCCAACACCAGGCCGGTGTAGCCGAAGATCGGCTTGCGGGCGAAGACCGGGATGATCTCGGTGACGATCCCGAAGAAGGGCAGGGCGACGATGTAGACCTCGGGGTGGCCGAAGAACCAGAACAGGTGCTGCCAGAGCATCGGACCACCGGTGTCCGGGCTGAAGACCGCGGCGCCGAGGATCCGGTCGGCGGCCAACCCCAGCAGCGCGGCGGCCAGCAGGGGGAAGACCAGGATCACCAGGACGCTGGTGAGCAGCAGGTTCCAGGTGAAGATCGGCATCCGGAACATGGTCATGCCGGGGGCCCGCAGGGTCAGGGTGGTGGTGATCAGGTTGACCGCGCCGAGGATGGTGCCCAGCCCGGAGACGACCAGGCCGACGATCCACAGGTTGCCGCCGACGCCGGGACTGTGTTCGGCGAGGCTCAGCGGGGTGTAGGCGAACCACCCGAAGTCGGCGGGCCCGCCGGGGGTGACGAACCCGGCGGTGGCGATGGTCCCCCCGAACAGGTAGAGCCAGTACGCGAGCGCGTTGAGGCGGGGGAACGCCACGTCCGGGGCGCCGATCTGCAACGGGACGAGATAGTTGCCGAAGGCGAAGACCAGCGGGGTGGCGAAGAGCAGCAGCATGATCGTGCCGTGCATGGTGAAGGCCTGGTTGTACTGCTCGGGGGAGAGCAGCTGCAACCCGGGCTGGCCCAACTCCGCCCGGATCAGCAGGGCCAGGATGCCGCCGATCAGGAAGAACACGAACGAGGTGCCCAGGTAGAGCAGACCGATCTGCTTGGCGTCGGTGGTGGCCAGGAGTTTGACCAGTTGGCTGCCGGGCAGGGTCCGGCGGACCGGGCCGGGGAAGCCACCGAAGCGGGCCGGCGCCAGGATCGCGGGCCCCCGGTCGTGCCCGAGTTCCTTGGTTGCCCGCTTGGGCATCGCTCTCACCCCGTCGGTCGGACAGATGGGACGGGCGTGGCTACCCGCCCCTCCGACCATGAAACCAGGAGAGAGGTGGAAATTCGGTTATATCGTCAGGTGGCGGGCAGTATCGCCCAGACGACCTTGCCGTCCCGGGCCGGGGCGCTGCCCCACCGCTGGGTCAGCTCGCGTACCAGCAACAGGCCCCGGCCCCCCTCGGCCCGCAGGTCCAGGCCACCGGGGCGGGCCGCACGACGGGACCCGTCAGCGACGGCGACGTGCAGGTACGGCCGGCGCAGGGTCAGGGTGACCTGCATCGGGGTGCCGGCGTGCCGGACCACGTTCCCGACCAGCTCACTGAGGACCAGGGAGGCCGGCCCGGCCGACTCCGGCAGGTTCCACCGGGCGCAGGCGTCGCTCACCAGGTCCCGGGCCCGTCGGCAGGCGCTGGTCACCGGCTCCAACCGCACCCGGAGCCGGGGGACGGCGGTGGTGTCGGCGATCCGGGCGACCTCCGCCCCGTCCGGGCGTACCGGGACCACCTGACAGGCGGTCGAGGCGGCCAGCCAGTCCGCCGCCGACGGCGGTGGGGAGCAGAGCACAGTCGGCACCACCGGCCAGTCGGCCGCCTGGCGGCAGATCGCCGTGAACACCGACAACGCCGACCGGTCGGTCACCCGGGTCTCGGCCAGGTCGACGACGAGGGCGTCGGGCTGCGCGGCGACGCAACGCTGCAGCACCGCGTGCACCGACCACATGGTCACCAGGTCGAGGTCACCGCGCAACCGGACGACGGTGACCGGCGACTGGTCGTCGACCGTGGCGCTGATCCGGCTCGGCATCGGCCCGCCCCTCCAACTCGTGTGGCCTGCGATCTACCCCTGCCTCCGGGGTGCGAAACCGGACCCGGGCGCGACGGCGGACACGCCGGCGGGAACCTGGTCGGCGGGGATCGGGGGCGGGCCGCCTCAACCCTGGCGTCCGTTCCAGGGTGCCGTGGGGCGGCCCGGCTCAGCCCTGGCGTCCGCCCCGGGCCCGGTGCCGTGGGGCGGCCCCCCGCACCAGCAGGCCGAGCAGCACCATCCCGACCCCCAGACCCAGGTGCAGCCAGTTGTCGGCGGTGTTGACCGGGATGAAGTTCGCCGTGCTGCCGTGGTCGACGACCAGCCCGTACACCCACAGCACCAGGTAGATCGCGCCCCCGCCGACCAGGAAGGTCCGTGCTCCCGACGTGGTACGGGCCAGGAGCAGCCCGGCCACCCCGAAGAGCAGGTGGACGAGGTTGTGCAGCACCGAGACCTGGAAGACGCCGAGGAGCCGGGCGTCGGACTCGTGCCCGGCGAACCGGAGCGCACCGATGTCGGTGGTCACCCCGGGCACGAAGCCGAGCAACCCGACCAGCAGGAAGACCACCCCGACCGCCTGGGCGACCCGCCGCAGCGGCGGCTGACCCCGGCCCGGCTCCCGCGCCGTCGACCCCGTCATCGTGCCCTCCTCGGCCCCGCCCGGTGCGTCGTCGCCGGGGCGCGTTCCCCTCGACCGTGCCGAGAAACCCTCCCGCCCGTCCCGGGTCTGCGGTGTCGCCCGTTCGGGAGACGTTCCGTCGGCGGGCGGGGCGTGACTTTGCGCGTCCGTCGCGTACCGTTGCGGCTCATGGGTGTGTCGCGCCGAACCCACCACCCGGCGCGCGGTCTCGGGAGGCTCGGCGGTCCATGGGTGTGTCGCAACGGTTGAAGGCCAAGTTCCAGCGGTTCCTCCAGCGCCCGGGGACGACAGTCGACCTGGCGCCGCTGGAGAAGCTGCTGCCGGCGATCGAGGCGCGCGAGAAGAAGCTGAGCAACCTCGACGACGCCGGACTCACCGAGGCCGCCGGTCGCGCCGACGGGTACGTCGAGATCTGCGCAGTCGGCCGGGAGGCGGCCCGACGGGCACTGGACCAGCGTCCGTACGACGTGCAGCTGCTCGGAGCGATGGCCCTGCTGTCGGGGAAGGTCGCCGAGATGGCCACCGGTGAGGGCAAGACGCTCACCGCCGCGATCGCCGCCAGCGGGCACGTCCGGCTCGGCAACGGGCCCGTGCACGTGCTCACCGTCAACGACTACCTGGCCCGTCGCGACGCCCAGTGGATGGAGCCGGTGTACCGGCTGCTCGGCCTCACCGTCGGCTGGGTCAACGAGGCGAGCACCCCGCAGGAGCGGCGCGACGCGTACGACCGGGACGTCACGTACGTCTCGGTCAGCGAGGCCGGGTTCGACTTCCTCCGCGACCAGCTCGTCACCGACATCGACGACCGGGTCCAGCCGCCGCTGCGGACCGCGATCGTGGACGAGGCCGACTCGATCCTGATCGACGAGGCCCGGGTGCCGATGGTCCTGGCCGGTGCGGTCCCCGGCGAGCAGGACCCGGTGCACGCCGCCGCCGCGCTGGTGCGCGGGCTGCGCAACCAGGTGCACTACACGGTCGCCGAGGACGGCCGCAGTGCCGCGCTGACCAGCGCCGGCCTGGCCGCCGTGGAGGCCAAGCTCGGCGACATCGACCTGTACGCCGAGGAGAACGTCGCCCAGCTCTCGGCGGTCAACGTGGCGCTGCACGCGCACGCCCTGCTGCACCGCGACGTGGACTACATCGTGCGCGACGGGTCGGTGGAGCTGATCGACGAGATGCGGGGGCGGGTGGCGCAGCGCCGCCGGTGGCCGGACGGCCTCCAGGCCGCCGTGGAGGCCAAGGAGGGGCTCGACGCGAGCGCCGAGGGGGAGGTGCTGGGCACCATCGCGGTCCAGGCCTTCGTCGGGTTGTACCCGAAGCTGTGCGGGATGACCGCGACCGCGGTGCTCGTCGGCGACCAGCTCCGGGAGTTCTTCTCCCTGGAGGTGGCGGTGATCCCGCCGAACACCCCCTGCATCCGCGAGGACGAGGCGAACCGGATCTTCGCCACCCGGGCGGAGAAGGAGGAGGCGCTCGTCGACGAGATCAAGCGTCACCACGAGCGTGGCCGCCCGGTGCTGGTCGGCACCCTCGACGTCAAGGAGTCGGAGGGGCTGGCCGCCGCCCTGGAGTCCGCCGGGGTGCCCAGCGTGGTCCTCAACGCCAAGAACGACGACGACGAGGCGGCCATCATCGCCGAGGCCGGTGCGTACGGCGCGGTGACCGTCTCCACCCAGATGGCCGGCCGAGGCGTGGACATCCGGCTCGGCGGCAGCGACCAGGCCGACCGGGACCGGGTGGCCGAGCTGGGCGGCCTGTACCTGATCGGCAGCGGCCGGCACGACAGCCGCCGGGTCGACGACCAGTTGCGGGGACGGGCCGGTCGACAGGGCGACCCGGGCGGGTCGGTCTTCTTCGTCAGCCTGGAGGACGACCTGGTCGTCCGGCACGCCGGGGACACCGTCCCGGCCTCGCCCCGGATGAACGCCGACGGTCTGGTCACCGACTCGATGGTCGACTACGCCGTGGAGCACGCCCAGCGGGTCGCCGAGGGGGTCAACCACGAGATCCACCGCAACACCTGGCGGTACAGCGTGGTGATCGAGCAGCAGCGCAAGGCGCTCGCCGAACGACGGGAGCGGCTGCTCACCAGCGACGTGGCGGCCCTGATGCTGCTGGACCGGATGCCCGACAAGGCCGGCGAGATGGACGAGGACCTGCTCGCCCGGGTGGCCCGCTCGATCGCCCTCTACCACCTCGACCGGCTCTGGGCCGAGCACCTGGCCGAGCTCAACGAGGTCCGGGAGGGGGTGCACCTGCGGGCTCTGGGGCGCCTCGATCCGCTCGACGAGTTCCACCGGGCCGCAGTGCCGGCCTTCAACGACCTGATCCCCGAGATCGAGCGGCGCACCATCGACACCTTCACCGAGACCGAGTTCGACGAGGACTGGGAGCCGGACGCGGCCAAGCTGGTCCGTCCGAGCGCCACGTGGACGTACCTCGTGCACGACAACCCGTTCGGCTCGGAGCTGGACCGGCTCATCGCCTCGGTCGGTCGTCGCCTCAGCGCCTCCCGCTGAGCCCCCGGTCGGGCGCGGACTCCCACGGGGTCGCGCCCGCCCACCGGCCTGAGCCCCCGGTCGGGCGCGGACTCCCACGAGGTCGACGCCCGTCCGGGAACGGCCGTCGGGTAGCGGGCCGAGGTCGTCCCGGCCGGGCCGCGTCGTGACTGATCCGACCCGTTGGGGCCGCTTTTGCAGCCGTTTCGGCCCATGTCTGCGAGGGTAGTAGTGCTGGTCCGGTGAGTCGGAAAAGTGAATGCGGATAGAGAGTTGATCATGACTGGAGTCTGGGGAGACGACGCGGTGACGGCGAGGCTGAGGACCCGGCGCCGGTGAACCTGAACACGCGGGAGCCGGTCGAGGAGAATCTCGGAGTGCTGGAGACGGCGGCGTTGCTGCGTGAGCTGACCGCCGGGTTGATCTCCGTCACCGACTTCGACGAGGCGCTGACGCGCCTGGTCCGCATCGCCCGCGACGCGATCCCCGGGGTGACCTGGTGCGGCTTCACCACCCTGCGGGCCGGTCAGCCGGTCGGGATCGCCGCGTCCGACGACCGACTGGCCGAACTCGACGACCTGCGGTACGGCCCGGACACCCCGGCGATGACCGGCATCCGGCGTCGGGAGATGGTCCTGTCCGCCGATCTCGCGGGCGAGCAGCGCTGGCCGCAGTGGACCGAGCGGGCCCGGGAACTCGGGGTGCTCGGCGTGGTCGCCGCTCCGGTCGACATCGACGACCACGTGATCGGTGCGGTGAACCTGTACGCCGACACGTCCCAGGTCCTGACCGCGCGGCGTCAGCTGACCGCGATGTTGCTGGCCGAGCACGCCGGCCTGCTGCTGTCGGCGGTCCGTGACCGGGCCCGGCACGCCGCCCTGGCCCACGAGGTCGCCGCGGCGAAGCTCGCCGACGGGGTGATCGGGCAGGCCGTCGGGATCATCATGACCCAGCGGGGGTGCCCCGCGCCCGAGGCGCTGGAGGTGCTGCGCGGCGCGGCCTCCTCGTTGGACATCCCCCTGCGGCAGGTCGCCGAACGCCTGGTGGCCACGGTCTCCCGCCCCCGCGACACCTGACCCCGGCGGGCGTCACTGTTTTCGCCCTGCGCCGCTCGGGTAGCACCAGAGGTCGGGACCGGACGCGACCCCTGGGGAGGGACCGATGGAGAGCCGACTGCGGGTGCACGGCCAACCGATCCAACCGATGCTGGTGACGTTGCCGTTCGGCCTCTTCGTCAGCGCCACCGTCTTCGACCTGGCCACGATGGTGGGTGGGCCGGCGTTCCTCGGCGAGGTCGGCTACTGGACGTGTGTGGCAGCGTTGGTCGCCGCCGCGTTGGCCACCGTCGCCGGCATGGTCGACCTGTGGGACACCCCCGGCGACCGGACCCGGCGGACGGCGATCGTGTTCAACCTGGTCAACGCCGCGATGGCGGGGTTGTTCCTGCTGGTCTGCCTGGTCCGTGCGGCGGGTCCGGACCGTACCGTGTCCGGGGTGCTGTTCGCCGTCGAACTGGTCGCGCTCGCCGTCGGTGCGGTGGGGGTGTGGCTCGGTTCCCGCCTGGTCCGACGGTTCGAGTCGGTCCGGTCCGACGCGGGATTCTTCGAGCCGGTGGGCGGGGCCGACCCCACTGTGGAGTTCAACCCCCACCGGCTCTGACGCCGACTGGGTCGCTGCCGACCTGCGGACCTGCGTGGCGGCGGGGGAGGGGCGTACCGGAGACACCCGGTCGGTCGTCCCATCATGTGGTATTCCCTACTAACCCTATAGGTTTAACCCTTTAAGCTCGTGGGGCAAGCCCGGAACAGCCCCGCGAGGACCGACATGATCACCATCCGCCGCCGCGAACCCGACCTGCTCACCATCGCCCGCCGGTACGCCGACGCGCCGCACACCTGGTCGACCCCGGTCTGCTTCGACCCGCTGCAGCGGTGGTACGCCCGCCTCGCCGTCGCCGACGACCACGAGGTGTGGGCGCTGAGTTGGCTGCCGGGACAGGGCACCGACCTGCACGACCACGGCGGGTCCTCCGGCGCCTTCCTGGTCGCCGCGGGGGTGCTGACCGAGGAGACAGTCAGCGGGGGAGCCCTGCGTCCGCACCGGCTCGCCGCCGGCACCGGTCGGCGCTTCGGCTCCCGGCACGTCCACGTGGTGACCAACCGGGACGACCGGCCGGCGGTGAGCGTGCACGTCTACCGTCCCGCGCTGCACCGGATGACCCGATACCACCTCGTCGACGGGCGGCTGCGCATCGCCGAGGTGACCGAGGCGGGGGTCGCGTGGTGACCGCAGTACCCGCCGTCGCATCCCGTCAGCCGCCAGGAAAGGATCCGACAATGGCCTCCACATCCCCTGCACCGACCTCCTGTCCACCGCCCCCCGGCTCGCGGGGGATCGACGAGATCCTCGCCGAGGCCCGCACCCGGTTGCGACGGCTGGAGTGCGAGCAGGCCCACCTCGCCCATCGGAAGGGTGCCGTCCTCGTCGACATCCGCCCCGCCGCCCAGCGGGCCGCGCACGGCACCGTACCCGGCTCGCTGATCGTGGAACGCAACGTCCTGGAGTGGCGGTTCGACCCGCGCCACAGCGCGCGCCTGCCGTTCGTCGTCGACTACGACCTGACGGTGGTGGTCCTCTGTCACGAGGGCTACACCTCCTCCCTCGCCGCCGCCGCGCTCCAGGATCTCGGCCTGCGCCACGCCACCGACGTCGTCGGCGGCTTCGTGGCCTGGCGCAACGCGGGGCTGCCCGTACTCGGGCCGAACCCGCCCCACCATCTTCCGTCCGTCGTGTCGCCGGTGACCGCCGGCTCCGTCTCGCAGCGCTGACCGTCACCCCGCACCCCGGGGCGCGTCGGCCGGCACCGCCATCTCCAGGAGGCTCCATGTCTGTCGTCGCCATCTCGCCGCGCCCGTTCCCGCCGGGCCGCCGCAGCGACCGGGCGCCGGTGGCGCGCTCCGGGTCGACCTCGACCCTGACCATCACCGTCGACCTGCAACCCGGCCCGGTGACCCCGAGGCTGGCCCGCCTGTTCGACCTGCTCCGCGAGTTGGCCGAGGCCGGGGAGGGGGCATCGGGTCCGACGGTCGCGGTGACCGGCGCTCCGCCGGTGCCCGTCGCCCGCCTCGTCCGTGCCGTGGCCGAGCCGGTCGCCCCGGACCCCGAGGTCGTGCAGATCAGGGTCGGGTCCCGGACGGTCTACCTGGGTGGGCAGGAGGTGTCGCTCACCCGCATCGAGTTCGACCTGCTCCTCTTCCTCAGCGAGAACCCCCGCCGGGTCTTCACCCGTCTGCAGCTGCTCGGCAACGTGTGGGGGTACGAACACGCCGTGGCCCGCACCGTGGACGTACACATCCGACGGCTGCGGGCCAAGATCGGTGTGCCGCTGGTGACCACCGTGCACGGCGTCGGGTATCGCCTCTCGGACGCGGCACAGGTCACCATCGATCGCGGAGCGTGACGAGTTCGGGGGTCAGCCCCGCCACGGGCGTGTCCCCGCCGACGACGTCGGCGGGGACACGCCCGTCGTCGTTCGTCTATCCCAGCTGCTGGAATCGAGGCTCGCTCTGTCGCAGGACCCCCGAATTCGCACATGTTGACGACTCTGCTGTAATCATCTGGTCTCGTACGCAGAGCGAGCGGTCGACTCCGTTGGGTTTGTCATTTGTCACAGTCATGCAACGCGGTCGGCACTTGACCCTCGCACGGGCGCCGGGAAGCATCGATGCAGCGGCGTTTCGGGCCGTGGGCAGACGTATCCGACCAGCCAAGGAGGACCATGTCGGTCAGCCCCGCCTCGCCGCGCGCCGGATGGCATTCGTCCCAACCCGTGGTCCCGGGTCGTCCTCCCGGCGGCCAACGCCGTCCGGGTAGCTCAGCCGCTGCCGTACTCACCGTGACCCTGTCCATCCCACTGGCCAGTGAGGAGACCCTCTCCGGGCCGGCTCGCAAGCTCATCGAGGCCGCCCGCGAGCTGGTGGAGTGCGGCGAGTGCACTGTCACCACCACCGGCGCCGGAGGCGGTACCGGTGAGCGCCGTTCCGACCCGGTCCCCGCCAGCCGGACCGGATCCCGCCCGGTCGCCCCGGCCGTCCCGGCCCTGCACATCCTTGCCTCGTCCCGGTCGGTGCTCCGCGACGGCGAACCCCTCCCGCTGACCCGCCTGGAGTTCGACCTGCTGTTGCACCTGGTCGCCAACCCCCGCCGGGTCTTCACCCGGTTGCAGCTGCTCAACGCCGTCTGGGGTTACGAGCACGCCGGAGTCCGCACCGTCGACGTCCACGTCCGTCGCCTGCGCGGCAAGGTCGGCGTCGACGTGCCCCTGGTCACCACCGTCTACGGGGTGGGCTACCGGCTGGCCGACGACGCCCGGGTCACCATCGACCGCACCGGCTGAAACCCCTCACCCGGCCCCATCCCACCACCGGCCCCGCCCCACCCCACCACCGGCCCCGCCCCATCCACCACCGGCCCCGGTCTCGGTCTCAGCCCCGGCCTCGGCCCGATCCACCACCGGCCCGGCATCCGTCCGGCCGTCGGCGGGCACCATGGTGGTCATGCGCGTACGACCGATCTCGCCCGACCGGCTCGTGGTCGAGCTGACCGACAGGCTGACCGCGGTGACGGTACCCGGGCGGCTGCGGGTCGCCCTCGACGGTGCTCCGGCCGCCGAGCCGGGCCGGTTGGCCGCCGCCCTGATCGACCCGCTGCGGGCTCGGGGCCACCCGGTGCTGCACGTGCACACCGCCGACTTCCTCCGCCCCGCCTCGGTCCGCCTGGAGTTCGGCCGGACCAACCCCGACTCCTACTACGACGCCTGGGTCGACGAGGCCGGACTGCGCCGGGAGGTGCTCGACCCGGCCGGGCCCGACGGCTCCGGCCGACTCCTGCCGGCTCTCCGGGACGCCCGCACCGACAGGGCGAGCCGCAGCGCGTACCTCGACCTGCCGCCGGGTGGGATCGTCCTGGTCAGCGGGGAACTGCTGCTCGGGGGTGGGCTGCCGTTCGACGTCGCGGTGCACCTGGAACTCTCCCCGGCAGCCCTGGCCCGCCGGACCCCGGAACCGGCCCACTGGACCCTGCCCGCGTTCGCCCGTTACGCCCAGGAGGTCGCCCCGGCGTCCCTGGCCGACGTGGTGGTCCGGGTCGACCACCCGGACCGTCCGGCCATCGTGGAGCCGGCGAATCTTCGCTGAGCCGGGTTTGGCCGCGCCGGTGCCTGGGTATTCGGCCGGCTCACCGACGCTGCATGATCACGGCGGCGCCGGGACCGACGTCGGACCCTCGTGGCCGGCGTCTTCCACCACGACCGTCGTCGGGGTTGCGAGCCCCGCAGAGCCCGGAACCACCCGGGCGCACGAAAGGCAGGCAGCGATGCTCGTCCACGACACCGTCGGCACGGCCCGTCCCGAGGCCGAGGTCGACCAGATCCGTCTCGCCCTCCAGGCCCGCTACGACGACCTCTCTGCCGAGTACGAGCAGGCCGTCCAGCAGAGCCAGGTGCTGCGGCTGGTCGAGGTGGGGGACACCGCCGGTGACGACCAGGCCGACAGCGGCACCAAGACCGCCGAACGGGACACCGCCCAGTCGCTGCTGCGGACCATCCTCGACCGCCGGGCCCAGTTCGAGCACGCACTGGCCCGCCTGTCGGAGGGCACCTACGGCTACTGCGAGGGGTGCACCGACCCGATTCCGGTCGAGCGGCTGGAGATCTTCCCGGCGGCCACCTCCTGCGTGGGCTGCAAGCAGACCCGGGAGCGCCGGGCCGCCTGAGCGGGGCCGCCCGGGACGGGGCGGGTCCGTCACGCCGGGTCCGCTCCGACCCGCCGACGGGGAACGACACACGCCGCCGACGGGGAACGACACACGCCGCCGACGGGGAACGACACACGCCGACAGGGGACGACAGGGGGACGACCGAGCTACGGGGGTGTAGAGATGGCCGAGCAGATGCTGTCCGCGTTCGAGTCCTCGCTCGACAAGACCAACCTGATCCTCAAGGAGATCGAGCAGGCGTACGGGTGGCCGAAGGACCGGCGCAACCAGTCGTACGCGGCCCTGCGGACCGTCCTGCACCTGCTGCGGGACCGGATGCCGGTGCGGGAGAGCGCCGAGTTCGCAGCGCAGCTGCCGGTGCTGGTCCGGGGGATCTACTTCGACGGGTGGCAGCCGGAGAACGTGCCCGTCAAGCTCAACCGGGACGACTTCCTCTACGAGGTCCGTCAGGGATTCCCGTACGACGTCGACGGCGGCGTGGAGCGGGTGGTCCAGGTAGTGCTCGACGCGCTGCGCAGACACGTCACCCAGGGCGAGTGGGACGACGTGAAGGCGACGATGCCGCAGGACCTCAGCCGGATGATGCCCTGACGGCGAGACGGCGAGACGGCGAGACGGCGAGACGGCGAGACGGCGAGACGGCGGGGTCGGCCTGACGGTGGTGTGCGAACCGGCAGTGCCGGCGCCGCCGGGCATCTACCGTGAACAGGGTTAGAGAAGATCGCGCGTGGGGTACCTCCCGCTGCACGACGAACCCCCGGTACCAGCGGGGCGGCACATCCGAGGGAGCACCGATGGCACTCAACGACGACGACATCACCACGAACACCGGCGGGGGCCTGGAGGGTCCGGCCGACGGCGGGGCGACCCCGGGCCACCAGGACGGTGGCGCGGACGGCGGTGCCGAGGGTCCGGCCGACGGCGGAGCGAGCCCCGGCCAGCAGGACGGTGGCGCGGACGGCGGTGCCGAGGGTCGTGACGGCGGTCGCCTCGCCGGGACGAACCGCGTACCCTTTGCCGCATGCGTGGCTCTCGCCAGGTGGTCGACTA
>NZ_JBEPEQ010000076.1:0-29687 GCF_040300925.1 Micromonospora sp. NPDC000207 | reverse complement strand
CGCACTGGGCAGCGGTCCGGCCGGTGGCTCCGGTGGCGGGTTCATCCCGAGCCAGCGCACCGGCGGGTCGGGCAACCAGATGGCCCTCGGTGGCCGCTCCATCGACCCGGCCCCCCGCAACGGCAGCCCCGCCTCGGACGTCCCGAGTCGTCCGCTGCCCGCCTGGGGCGACCTGACCGGAGCCACCGGTCCGGCCGGGGACGACCTTCCGTCCCGGCCCTCCGGTGGGCACTCCGTGGACCCGCTTCCGCAGCGTCGCTCCGGTGGGGAGGACGACCCGACGGGCCTGGGCCAGCCGAGCATCCCCCGCCAGCAGTCGAGCAGCCCGGAGGTACGGGCGTACTCACCGCCGCCGGTCTCCGCGCCTCCCGTCCCGCCGGTCTCGGCGCCCCCGGTGTCCAGCCCGCCCGGCTCGGTGATGCCGGTCTCCGGACAACCGGTCTCCGGATCGCCCGTGTCGGGTTCCCCGTTCTCCGGCTCGCCCGTCTCCGGTTCACCGTTCTCCGGTTCCCCGGTGTCGGGTTCGCCGTTCTCCGGTTCCCCCGTGCCGGGGCAGCCGGCCCCACCGGCGGCCGACCCGACCACCGGTCGCCCGGCCGACGTCCCCCCGGGCCTGCCGGCCCGGCCCACCGGCCACCCGACGGCACCGCCCTCCTGGCCGCCGGTGCCCGGCGCCGACCGGGACCCGGTCACCCCACCCGTCCCGGAACGGCTCGCCGCCGCCCTGGACATGACGACGGAACTGCCCCGGGTGCCGCGCACCGGTGCGGACGGCCCACCGCCAACCGCCCCGAGCAAACCGGCTCCGATGCCGGTGGCGCCCCCTGCCGCACCCCGCCGTCCGACCCAGCAGAACCGCAAGCCGTACGCGGATGAGACGATGGAGCTGCCGATCTTCCGGGAGCTGGAGTCGGCCTGGTTCCGTACCCGCCGGCCTGGTCCGGAGGAGACGGGCGCCCGACCCACAGCGGCGGGTAGCGACGCGACCCAGCAGTTCACGGTGATCGACGCCAACGGTCGGGACGCCGAGCAGACCGCCGCCCGATCAACAGGTAGCGCACCGATGTCTGACACCTCGGCCACCGCCGGACCCACTGGCGACAACAGCGCCTTCACCCCCAGCGGTGCGGGCGGGCGGTCGGCCGCCCCGGCCGGTGGCTGGCGTACCGCCGCCGACGACGGCTGGCGCGCCGCCACTGCGGCGAGCGAGGTTCCTGTCGCGGCCACCACCCAGACCGGTCTGCCGAAGCGGACCCCGATGGCGCAGCTCGTGCCGGGTGCGGTGGAGAAGCCGACGACCTCGGTGCAGCGGCGGACACCGGAGGCCGTACGCGGTCTGCTCTCCGCCTACCATCGAGGGGTGCAGCGCGGACGGAGCAATCCGGCCGACGGCAGTCCGACCGGCCCGGGGGAGACCTCGGGTGGGCAGCAATCCTCGCAGTCTGGCTCGGGCCCGGTGGCCGGGAGCGGGCAGAAGGAGCAACAACGATGACTACTACGCAGGACCTCGGTTGGCTTCTGGCCAACTTCGCGGACCGGGTACCCGGTGTCGCACACGCGGTCGCCGTCTCCGCGGACGGCCTGCTCCTCGCGTCGTCACGAGACCTTCCACGGGACCGGGCCGACCAGTTGGCAGCGATCGCCTCCGGACTGGTCAGCCTGACCCAGGGCGCCGCCCGATGCTTCGAGGGCGGTGCGGTGTTGCAGACGGTGGTCGAGATGGACAATGGTTTCCTGTTCCTCATGTCCATCTCCGACGGCTCGTCGTTCGCCGTGCTCGCCGCCCGCAGTAGCGACGTCGGGCAGGTCGGCTACGAGATGGCCCTCCTGGTGGACCGGGTGGGCGACGCACTGACCCCGCAGCCGCGTGCAGCTGCGGGGATGCTGGGTTGATCCGCGCTGACCAACCGGTCGGCACGACGACGAGGACGACGAGCACCGGGTCCGGCCGGTATCGGGTACGAGGGAGGTGAACGGCGACATGGCTGATCGTGACGAACCCACCGGAGCGTTGGTCCGCCCGTACGCCGTGACCCGCGGTCGTACCCGCCCCCGGCTGGACATCGCCCTGGAGGCGCTCGTCGAGACCACGGTGCGGGGCCGGGCCGCTGTCAATGGCAACGGCGGCGGTCGCGAACACCAATACATCGCCGCGCTGTGTGACGGACGCGTGCAGTCGCTCGCCGAGATCGCGGCGCGGATGCAACTTCCACTCGGCGTGGCCCGGGTGCTCATCGCCGACATGGCGACGGACGGCCTGGTCGCGGTCCACGAGCCGACCACCTTGGACGACTCGAATGACGCGGTGGGCACTGAACTGCTGGAGAGGGTGCTGAGTGGACTTCGCAGGCTCTGACATGACGCGTCGGCCGCCGACCCCGAGCGGGCGCGTGACCTCGGCGAAGATCGTGATCGCCGGTGGGTTCGGCGTCGGCAAGACGACGCTCGTCGGCTCGGTCTCGGAGATCACGCCGCTGACCACCGAGGCCATCATGACCTCGGCCGGTGTGGGCGTCGACGACACCCGGCAGGTGCCGGGCAAGATGACGACCACCGTGGCGATGGACTTCGGACGGATCTCGATCGACCGGGACCTGATCCTGTACCTCTTCGGTACCCCGGGCCAGACGCGGTTCTGGTTCATGTGGGACGAACTGGTGCGGGGCGCCATCGGCGCTGTGGTCCTCGTCGACACCCGTCGGCTGGCCGACTGCTTCGCGGCGATCGACTTCTTCGAGCACCGGCGGCTGCCGTACCTGGTTGCCATCAACTGCTTCGACGGGATGCAGTACCACGACCCGCAGGACGTCCGGGACGCCCTGGCGATCTCCCCGGAGATCCCGGTGGTGGCCTGCGACGCCCGGAACCGCGAGTCGACCAAGCACGTGCTGATCTCCCTGGTCGAGTACGTGCTGACGATGCGCCGTTCGCGCGCCGTCGCCCCCGCCTGACCCTCCGGTCGGAACCGCCCGGCGCCGGTGGCCCCGGCCGCCGCGTCGGGCGCGTCTCGCCGCACGGGCCGACGCCCCGACCCGGGTCGGCGGTGCGCCCGTCGCGTCGCCTCGTCGCGCCTCGTCCCGGTGACCGTAGCCGTTGGCGGGCCTCGTCGCGCTGACCGACGTCCTGGTGTGGTCCCTTCGCGCTGACCTACGCCGGGTCGCCTCGGCTGGCCCACGCCGTGGTGCGTCCCGTCCCCCCGACCGAGCTACTGCGGCCGGTCGTCGTCGCCAGTGCGGGTCGATGGGGCAGGGGTGGTGCCCGGAGAGGCCGCCGCCGCAACGGACGCTGGGTGGCCGTCAGGCGGCCTCAGGACACCTGCTCGAACAACCGGTCACCGACGCGACCGGGGATCGCCCCCGCCCCGGTGACCGGAGCGGGGTGGCGTGCCGAGGGGCCGGGTGACCGACGCCCCGGCCTCAGGACCCGACGCCCCGGCCGCAGGACTGGTAGCGGGCGCTACCCGGTCTCGGGACCGGTGGGCCGGCGGACCGGGGGGGGTCAGGACCGGTAGCCGGCGGACCGGAACTCGTACTCCCGGTCGTCGTCGCGGTCGCCGGTGTCCCGGGTGAAGTCCCAGCCTCCGGCGGCCTCCCGACCGGGGCGCCCCCCGACCGCGAAACCGCCGATCTCCTGTCCCCGTCGCCAGCCCCGGAAGTATCCGGTGGTGTTCTCGGCGAGGCTTGCCGCGTTACGCACTATCCGCAGCGGACGTTCCTCCCGCAGCGGCGAGCCGGGCACCAGGTTCGCCTGCGGTACGCGCTTCGGCAGCCCGGCCGAGGTCTCCGCACCCACCGCCGGCTGCGCGGCCTGCTCGGCGGCCTGCCAACCGGTGTCGGCGGTGCTGCCCCAGTCGAGTTCGTCCTCGGGGTGCCCGACGAACCAGGCGGACTTCGCCGCAGCGAAGATCAACAAATCTCCGTCGCCCTCGTCGGCGACCGGTGGCGGGCGGTGTTCGACGGGTGGCCGGTGCTCGGTCGGCTTCCGCTGCTCGGTCGCCGCCCGTTGCTCCAGGGAGACCCGACGGCCGAGTGGTTCCCGATTCTCCAGCGGCTCACGGCGTTCCAACGGCTCACGGCGTTCGAGCGGCTCACGGCGTTCCAGGGGTTCGCGGCGTGCCAGTGGCTCACGGTGCTCCGGCGCGGAACGGTGGGCCGCCGCCGGTGGCTCGACCGGGTCGGCCGAGTGGCCGCCACGGGCCCCCTGCTGCTGGTCGACAAGCCGCAGGGGCGGGCCGTCCAGGCGCTGGTCGGCAGCGCCCGGCGTCTCGCGTACCTCGCGACCGGGCAGGGGCGGCTCCACGAGCCGCAGCACCGGCGGCTCCTTGGGCAGGTCGTCGGCGAGCCAGGGCGGGGTCACCCGACCATCGCCGGTGCCCGGGTCGGTGTTGGCGTCGACCCGTTGCCCGGTCGGCTCCCCCGGGTAGACGGTCGTCGGGGCGTCCACCGTGGCGTCGTCCCGGTCGTCCGGGTTGCTGACCAGCGGCCAGTTCGCCCGGGAACCGGGGGGAGCGGACGGCTCCTGTCCCGGCCGTGGGTTCGGCACCGGGACGCTCACGTCGATCGCGCTGAAGCTCCCGGTGCCGGGCGCCGGGTCCGGCTCGGTCGGCCGGGGCGGCAGGAGCGCCCGCTGACGGTCCGCGCGCGCACTCTCGATGGCTGCGGTGGTGAGGGTTGGCCGGAACGGCTCTCCCGTCTCCGCCGGCGAGACCTTGCTGCGCTGCGGCGGGGTGATCGGAGTGATCCCCGGAGGCGGCGGTGGCGGCGCGGAGACCGGCCGGTTGGCAGGCATGTCGACCCGGGTGGGAGCGTCGATCAACGACGGCCTCGGCTCGGTACGGCGAGGCGGCGCCGACACCGGCGACCCGGCGACGGCGGCGGGGCTGACCGGCACGGGTGCCACCGGTGGTGGCCCGAACGGCGGCGGTGCCACCGGAGGCGGGCCGAGGGGACGGGGCGGCGCGGGCGGCGGCCCGTCGGAGACCGGCTCCGGTCGACTGCGTCGACCGGCGGGTGCCGGCGGCGGCTCGGTCGGTCGGACGCTGCGCAGCCCGGCTCCCGGGGCGGGCAGCCCGGGACCGGCAGGGGACAGTCCGGGACCGGCAGGGGACAGCCCGGGACCGGCAGGGGACAGTCCGGGACCGGCAGGGGACAGCTCCCCGACCGACTCACCACGTCGGGCGGCTGCCCGACGACCCGGAGCCGTCGTCGGCGTGGTGATCCGGGCGTTGAGCGCGCTCACCAGCGCGTCGCAACCGGCGTCCAGGGCCCGGACGGAGGCGACCGCCTGCCTGACGGTCTCGGCCACCGCCGAGGTGAACGCCCTGTTGACGGTGGCCCGGCGGGGCGTCTCGGAGATGGCGACCCGAAGGGCGGTGACCGCCTCGTCGATCTCCTCGGCCGGGGCCACCCCGTCGGCGGCGAGGTGGGCGGCCACGGCGTCCGCAGCGACCGAGACGTCCCGACCCCGGGACATGGTGCCCACGAGCATCCCCGGCTCGGGCAGCGCGTCGAGCACCGCGAGCGGCACGGTCTCGGCCGGATCCGGGTACGCCCGCAGCGCCGCCGGGTACAGCTCGCGGAGGACCTCGCGCAGGGTCACCGCGGCGGAGTGTCGACCACTGGCCAGAGCCGCGTGGGCGGAGAGGACCTGCTTGTAGTTGGCGAGGTCACGGGGAGCCGGGAGGGTGACGGCGGAGAGCGCCCCGGCCTGGAGGGCGCGGGCCAGGCCGACCGCCCGACGGACCGCCGGGGGTGCCTGCATCTCCTCCAACGAGTCGTCGTCGGCGAACCGTTCGGCGAAGTCGTCCACGGAGTCGTCGTCGGCGATTGCGAGTGGACGGCCGGCGGCACTGAGCAGCGAGGTGACCGTGTGGTCGTCGCTGTCGGCGGCGATCGCCACACCGCCCGGACCACCCGAGCGCTCCACGAGCAGGGCGACCAGCCGGGCGTAGCCGGCCGGATCGTCACCGATCTCGTAGACGTGCAGCAGCCGGCCCGCATCGTCGACCACAGCGGACGTCAGCGCCGAATCGGCCGGAGCCGTCCCGTCAGCGGCTTCCGCCGAGGCCAGACCGCAGTACACGCGCACGAGCGCCACGGCGTCGTCCTCCTCCCGAACACAGGTCGTTCTCTGCCAGTGACTGATGCTCCCCGCTCCGGGTCAGTCGCGCCAGTCCACTACCGCAGAGATCTTCCCGACAATGGTGCGCCAACCCAAACTGGCGGTCTGCGCGCCGATCTTGCGCAGTCGTCGCCGACCGAAGAACCCGCCGACACCGCCCTTGACGGTGGCCCGCAGCGCCTCGTCGAGGTCGTCGAGGCTGGACCCGGCGGAGAGCATGTCGAGGACGGCCGGCAGGCGCAGCGCGTACGACAGGTCACGGGCGGCCTCACCGGCCTGGATCAGGAGGTTCGGGTCCCACGTGTCGTGCCCGCCGCGCAGGTTCTCCACGACCAGGTCCAGCTCGTAGGTGTCCTCGTCGAGCGGGGCCACGTCGGCCGGTTCGATCCGTTCGGACAGATCATTCCAACTGTCCAGTTGGGACAGGTCGTTGGGCGCCCCGGACCGGACGAAACTGACAAGCGCCTCGGGGGTCTTGAACAGCAGCAGGTGGCCCTTGTGGGTCAGGAAGACCGGCACCTCCTCGTCGCCGGCCGGGTCCTCCTCCTCGGCCGCCTCCTCGTCGGTGTCGTCGTCGTCCGGCTCGTCCTCGGAGTCGTCGTCCGACTTCTTGCCGTCGGTCTTCTCGTCGTCGGTCTTCTTGCCGTCCGACTTCTTGGTGCCGCCGGTGACGCCGGCCGCCTCCCGATCGCTCGCGGCGAACTCGTCGGCGACCTCCTCGTCGAGGATGACGACGGTCTCGTCGTCCTCCTCGACGGCCTGCCGCCGGGCCAGGAAGGGGTCGTCCTGGTCGCGTTCGGCCACGTCGGTGGGGGTCACCTCACGGGCCGGCCGGTACGCGCGAAGGGTGAAACCGGTGCCCCCGGCGGGCAGGGCGATCTCCACCGGGTCGATGCGTACCTCGTCCCAGAGCGAGCGGTCCCGGTCGACGGCCGGCACCTCGTCGGCGTCGGTGTCGACGTCGTCGGGCTCGGCCGCGCCGCCGGGGTCGTCGGGCTCGGTCGACGCGGTGGTGTCGTCGAGCTCGGGCTCGTCGGCGTCGGGCCGTTGGGGCGACTGGCGGGCCACGCTGACCTCCGGTTTGCTTCGGGTTGCCCACTCGGCGGCGTCTCCTGCCCCGAGTGACTCTGCGCACATACCCTAGTGGGCGACTCCGGTACTGCGCTGCGCGCACCCCGATGACGACCCTCCGTCAGACGTGAGGTGACTTCACGACTGTCGGTCCGGTCGCCACCCGGACGTCCTCCCCCGCTGGCACCGGTCCGGTACGACCAGGGCACACCGTACGGCCGACGGACGCCTACGCGTCACCTCCCCGCCACACAGTCGACACGCGACCGAGTGACCACACCCACAATGCGAGACGGCTCACCATCTTCTGGACACCCCCGGACAGGGGGCCGTCCCCCGGCTCAGGGGGCCAGGGCCAGATAGCCCCGCTCGGCCGCCTCCTGGAGCAGCCACTGGTCCCGGTACCACCCGGGGCGTCGGACCAGGTCGGCGTGGCTGCCGCGCTGGAGCACCCGGCCGGCGTCGAGCACCACGACCTCGTCCATCTGCGCCAGTCCGCGCAGCCGGTGGCTGATCAGGACCACTGTGTGTCCGGCGGGGGTGGCCGCCAGAGCCGAGTCGAGGACCGCGTCGGCCGCAGCCGGATCCAACCCCTCGGTCGGCTCGTCGAGCACCAGCACCCCCGGGGCGGCGAGGAGGGCCCGGGCCAGGGCCAGTCGTTGGCGTTGACCACCGGAGAGCTGGCCGCCCTGTTCGCCGACGACGGTGTCCCAGCCATCCGGCTGCTCGCGTACCCACTCCAGCAGACCGGCCGCCCGGGTCGCGGCGGTCAACTCCTCCGGGTCGGCCCGAGGGCGGCCGAGCACCAGGTTCTCCCGGACCGTGGCGTGGAAGACGTACGCCTCGGCGAGCAGACCGCCGACGGCGGCGGGCAGGGCGTCGGCCGGGTACCCGGTGAGGTCCACCCCGTCCAGGGTGACCCGACCGGTGGTGGGGCGTACCGAGCCGGTGAGGACGGCGGCGAGGGTGCTCTTGCCCGCGCCGCTCGGCCCGACCACGGCGATCCGGCGTCCGGCGGGCAGCTCCAGGTCGAGCCGGTCCAGCGCCGGGGCGGCCCCGGCCCGGTACCGGACGGTGACCGACTCGAACCGGACCCGGTGCGGCGTCCCGGCCGACCCGCCCCGCGAGCCGGTCTCACCGGAGGCAGCGGTGTCACCGGGGGCAGCGGTGTCGTCGGGGGCGGCGGCTTCACCGGGAGCGGCGGTGTCGTCGGGGGCGGCGCTGGAACCGGGGTCGGGGGCGGAGTCGATCAGGGTGGCGATCCGGCCCAGACCGGCCCGCAGTTGGGTCCACTGCCGGGCGGCACCCACCAGAGCCAGGGCGATCTCGACCGCCGCCAGGGTGCCCACGGCGAGCACCCCGACCAGGACGCCGTCCACGCCGGACCGGAGGCCGACGACGACCACCGCCGCCGCCGTCAGACCGGCCACCAGCACCCCGGCCGCGTCGACTGCGAAGCCTGCAGCGGCGAGGCGACGTTCCAGCCGGGCCAACCTGTCGGCCCGGCGACGGGCCCCGTCCAGGGCGTGTCCGGTGGCGCCGAAGGCGGCCAGGTCGGCGGCACCGTGGGTCAGGTCCACCGCATCGGCCGCGAGCGCCCCCCGCAGCGGGGCGACCTCGGCGGCCCCCCGCCGGGTGAGCAGCGTGGCCAGGACCGGCAGCGCCACGCCGGCCACCAACAGCCCCACCGCGAGGACCCCGGCGGCGGCCGGAGAGAGCAACGCGGTTCCGCCGACCGCCAGGACACCGACCGACACTGCGGCACCCGCCGGCACCACCACCCGCAGGAGCAGGTCCTGGACCGTCTCGCCGTCGGAGACCAGGCGGCTCAGGGCGTCCCCGGAGGGCTGACCGGTGCCGTCGCGGCGGGCGGCCAGGCTGGCGAAGACCTGGGCCCGTACGTCGGCGACCAGCCGCAGCACCGCGTCGTGGCCGGCGAGCCGTTCGGTGTACCGGAACAGCCCCCGGCCGATGGCCAACGCCCGTACGCCGACGATCGCCACTGTCAGCCGGTCCAACGGTGGCTGCCCGGCGGCGGCCATCAGCAGCCAGGTGGCGGTGGCCATCAGGGTCAGCCCGGCCAGCTCCGTCGCGGTGGCCAGCGCCCCCGCCCCGACCAGCCGCCGCAGGTACGGCCGGGTGAGCCGGAGCACGGTCCGCTCGGCGGCCAGTCGACCGGTACGGCCCCCGTGCCCCGCCGTACCGCTGTCGTCAGGGGCGGGGCCGGTGGTCGGTCGGCCGCTCATCCGAGCACCTCGGCGTGGGGAGTTAGTTCGGTGACCCGTCCGTCCACGACCCGCAGGACCCGGTCGGCGTCGGTCAACAGGGCGGGGCGGTGCGCCACCAGGACTGCGGTCCGGCCGTCGACGAGCCGACGGGTGGCGTCGAGGACCGCCGCCTCGCTGGCAGTGTCGAGTCGGGCGGTCGGCTCGTCGAGCAGCACGATCGGGGCGTCCCGCAGGAACGCCCGGGCCAGGGCGACCCGTTGCCGTTGCCCGCTGGACAGGCCGTGGCCGCGTTCGCCGAGTCGGGTGGCGAGCCCGTCGGGCAGGGCGGCCACCACGTCGTCGAGGGCGGCGGCCCGTACCGCCGGGGCGAGCGCCGCGTCGGGGGTGTCCGGGGCACCGAGTCGGATGTTGTCGGCCAGTGAGGTGGCGAAGAGGTGGGCCCGCTGCGGCACCCAGGCCACCTCCCGACGCCAGGCGTCCAGGTCGACGTCGGCCAGGTCGACGCCGTCGACGGTGACCCGGCCCTCGGTCGGGGTGACGAATCCGAGGAGGAGGCCGATCAGGGTGCTCTTGCCCGCGCCGCTGGGGCCGACGACGGCGATCCGCTCGCCCGGACGGATGGTCAGGTCGACGTCGCGCAGGGCGGTGGTACGCGGGTACTCGACGCTCACCCCGACGAACCTGATCTCGCCCCGCCCGGTCGGGGCCGGGGCGCGACCGGCCCGGGGGGCGTCGGGGCCGGTGGGGGAGACGGCGAAGGCGTCGTTGAGGGCGCTGAGCCCCTCCATGCTGGCGTGGAACCGGGCACCGGCGGTCCGGAGGGGAAGATACGCCTCCGGGGTGAGCAGCAGCACCAGCAGGGCGGTGGACAGGGCCAGCCCTCCTTCGAGCAGACGGATCCCGACCGGCACCGCGACCAGCGCCACGGACAGGGTGGCGACCAGCTCCAGGACCAGCCCGGAGAGGAAGGCGATCCGCAACGTCTTCATGGTGGCGACCCGGTGGCCGTCGGCCATCCGACGGACCACCTCGACCTGCGCCCGGTCCCGGCCGAAGACCCGCAGGGTGGGCAGCCCGGCCACCATGTCCAGGAAGTGTCCGCCCAGTCGGGACAGGCGTCGCCACTGCCGTTCGGTGGCGGCCTGGGCCTGCCAGCCGAGCAGCGCACCGAAGATCGGAATGAGGGGCAGGGTGGCAGCGATGACCAGCGCCGAACTCCAGTCGGCGACGAAGACCCGCAGCAGGACGGCGGCGGGCACCGTGACGCTGAGCACCAGCTGCGGCAGGTACCCGGTGAAGTAGGCGTCCAGCGCGTCCAGCCCGCGCCCGGTCAGGGTGGCCAGCTGTCCGGCCCGCTGCCCGGCCACCCACTCGGGGCCGTGCCGCCCCACCGCGCCGAGCAGGTCCCCGCGCAGGGTGGCCTTGACCGTCGCGGCCAGCCGGGCGGCGACGGTGCCCTGCGCCCAGGTCAGCGCCGACCGGGCGGCCACCGCAGCCAGGAACCCGGCCAGCGCGGGCCGGTGGAGGCGACCCTCGAACCCGGTGGCCAGGAGGGTGGCCAGGGCGGTGGCCTGGGCGATGATCAGCAGCGCGGCGACCACGCCGAGCACGGCGAGCAGCGCGAGGTCGCCCCGGGCCGAGGGAACCCGGCGCAGCAGACGCGGATCGAACGGACGGCGGTTCACCGGTGGTCCGGCCTCCGGTGGGCGAGCCGTCCTCGCAACACCCAGCAGCACATCGCCCGAAAGCCTAGTCGGGTCGCCCGGACCGGCAGCGCCATGCCCGGTCAGCTCAGGAAGAGGGTGATGGGAAGGGCGGCGAGGTTTGTGGTCAGGGTCAGCGCGGCGGCTCCGAGCAGCCGGGGCGGGCGGCCGGTGACCAGTAGCCGTTGCACCCGTACGTCGAGGTCCCGGTCGCCGACGCCGAGGGTGCCGGCCGGGGTGATCCGGTTGCCCGCCGCGGCGAACCGGCGCAGCGCCCCCGCCAGCGGGGCGTCCTCGTGCAGTTGCCGGGCCTTGTCGTCGGCGCGCATCTCGACCAGCAGCGCCACCCGGTCGTGTGCCCGGTGCACCCACCGCAGCCAGGGCAGCGCCCGGCAGAGCGCGGTGAACGGCAGGAGCACCAGGTCGTGCCGCTCCTGGGCGTGGGCGCGCTCGTGGGTGAGGACCGCCGCCAGTTCGGCCTGGTCCAGCAGGTCCAGGGTGCCGGCGCTGACCACCACCCGGGGTCGCATCCCGGGCAGGCAGTACGCCGCCGCGCCGGGATGGTCGAGCACCAGCGCACCGGGGGCGGCCGGATCGTCCCGGGCGACGAGGGTCAGCAGGTCCCGGTGTCGCCGCTGGGCGCGTACCGCAGCGTGGACGCTGCGTACGGTGGTGGTCAGCAGGACCGCCCCGATGCCGAAGCCCACCCCGACCAGGGACAGGTGCACCACGCTCACCTGCGCCGGCAGCCTGCCGTGGAGCAGGTCGTCGGCGAGGGCGAGCAGCGCGCCACCCGTCGGCCGGTCGTACGCGGCCAACCCGATCGCCATCGGCAACCCCATCGCCGACAGCCCCAGTGCCAGGCCGACCGCCTGCCAGCAGACGATCGCCACCCGGGGACTGCGCCACGTCCAGGTGGAACGGGACAACACCTGGGCGGTCAGCCAGCAGGCCAGCACCGCTGCGGCGAAATGCACGGCGTACGCCACGACCGCCGCCCTACCGGTCCGTGGCCTCGTCGACCACGGCCGGCTGTCGCCGCCCACCGCCCGGCTCGGTCGCCGGGGTCTCGCCCGACCGGGCCGTCGGCGCAGGGGTCAGCCCGGCCTCGGCACCCAGCGCGGCCCGGAGCACCTCGGCCTCGGTGCCGGTGACCGACCGGGCGAAGCGGACCAGGGCCGCGTCCCGGCTGCCACCGAGGTCGAGGGCGTCCAGCATGAGCTGGGCGATGTACGCCTCACGGCTGGCCGCCGCCTGGTACCGCCAGGCCCGGCCCTCCCGCCGACGCTGCACCATCCCCTTGCCGGCCAGCCGGTCCAGGACGGTCATCACAGTCGTGTACGCCAACTCGCGTCCGTCGAGGGCCTCGGCGACCTCGCGGACCGTCACCCCGTCCGACGTGGCCGGGACGGTGTCCCACAGTACGTCCATCACCGCACGTTCCAGATCACCGAGCCGAGTCACGCCGCAATCCTACCCCCGGTAGTAGAACCGCCCTCGTCCCGCCCGAGCAGCGACTGCCCCGGGACCTGCCGGGACGGCCCGGGTCAGACCCCCTTCGGGTGCCAGACCGTCTTCGTCTCCAGCAGGGCGGTCATCCGGGTCACCCCCGGATCGGCGAACCAGTCGTGGTCGGCCGGGACCGGCCGCAGGACCCGCTTCAGGTTCTCCGCCGCCTGGACCTCCAGCTCGGTGGCGAAGGCGGGGTCGGCCACCCCGGCCAGGTCGATCGCGTTGACGTCGAGGTGACCCGCCAGGGTCGGCACCGTCTCGGCGAGCGCCCCGGTGAGGATGTTCACCACCCCGCCGGGGAGGTCCGAGGTGGCCAGCACCTCGGCTAGGGTCACCGCCGCCAGGGGCGCCGACGGCGAGGCCGCCACCACCACGGTGTTCCCGCTCACGATCGCCGGGGCGATCACCCCGACCAGGCCGAGCAGCGCCGGTCCGGCCGGTGCCACCACCGCCACCACCCCGGTCGGCTCCGGTGCCGACAGGTTGAAGTACGGCCCGGCCACCGGGTTCGCCCCGCCGTACACCTGGGCGAGCTTGTCCGCCCAACCGGCGTACCAGACCCACCTGTCGACCGCCGTGTCCACCTCGTCGCCGGGAACGCCGAGCGCGACGAACTGCTCCCGGCGGCCCTCCAGCATCTCGGCGACCCGGTAGAGGATCTGACCCCGGTTGTAGGCGGTCGCCGAGGACCACCCCTGCACCGCCGCGCGGGCGGCGACCACCGCGTCCCGGGCGTCCTTGCGGGAGGCCAGGGCGACATTCGAGGACTGCACCGGATACGACCGTCCCGACTCGCTACGGGGGAACTTCCCACCGATGAAGAGTTTGTACGTCTTGCGTACCGCGACCCGCTCAGCCATTGAGGTACGCCTCCAGTCCGTGCCGGCCACCCTCGCGGCCGTAGCCCGACTCCTTGTACCCGCCGAACGGGGACGTCGGGTCGAACTTGTTGAACGTGTTGGCCCAGACCACCCCGGCCCGGAGCCGGTCGGCGGTCCACAGGATCCGGGACCCCTTCTCGGACCAGATCCCGGCCGACAACCCGTACGGCGTGTTGTTCGCCTTCTCCACCGCCTCGGCCGGGGTGCGGAAGGTCAGCACCGACAGCACCGGGCCGAAGATCTCCTCCCGGGCGATCCGGTGGGCCTGGGTGACCCCCGTGAAGATGGTCGGGGCGAACCAGAAACCCCGTTCGGGCAGCTCGCACGGGGGAGACCAGCGGTGCGCCCCCTCGGCCGAACCGGCGTCGGACAGTTCCCGGATCCGGGCCAGCTGGGCGGCCGAGTTGATCGCCCCGACGTCGGTGTTCTTGTCCAGCGGGTCACCGACGCGGAGTCGGGCCATCCGCTGCTTGAGGGCGGTCAGCACCTGCTCGGCGACGGACTCCTGGACCAGGAGCCGGGAACCGGCGCAGCAGACGTGCCCCTGGTTGAAGAAGATGCCGTCGACGATCCCCTCGACCGCCTGGTCGACAGGGGCGTCGTCGAAGACGATGTTGGCGGCCTTCCCGCCCAGCTCCAGGGTCAGCTTCTTGTCCGACCCGGCCACCGACCGGGCGATGGCCTTGCCGACCTCCGTGGAGCCGGTGAAGGCGACCTTGTCCACGCCCGGGTGCTCGACCAGGGCCCGCCCGGTCTCGCCGGCCCCGGTGACGATGTTGACCACGCCTGGCGGCAGGTCGGCCTGCTGGCAGATCTCGGCGAAGAGCAGGGCGGTCAGCGGGGTGGTCTCGGCCGGCTTGAGCACCACTGTGTTCCCGGCGGCCAGCGCCGGGGCGATCTTCCAGGCCAGCATCAGCAGCGGGAAGTTCCACGGAATGACCTGCGCGGCCACCCCCAACGGACGCGGCTGCCCGCCGCTGGGACCGCCCGTCGGCTGCCCGCCGCTGGGCTTGCCGGTCGGCTGCCCGCCGCTGGGCTTGCCCGTCGGCTGCCCGCCGAAGCCTGCGTACTCCAGCTTGTCGGCCCATCCGGCGTAGTAGAAGAAGTGTGCGGCCACCAGGGGCAGGTCGACGTCGCGGGACTCCCTGATCGGCTTGCCGTTGTCCAGGGACTCCAGGACGGCCAGCTCCCGGGAGCGTTCCTGGATCAGTCGGGCGATCCGGTACAGGTACTTGGCCCGGTCCCGGCCGGGCATCCGGCCCCACACCTTCTCGTACGCCTTGCGGGCGGCCTTGACCGCCCGTTCGACGTCCTGCGGGCCGCCCTCGGCGACCTCGGCGAGGACCTCCTCGGTGGCGGGGTTGACCGACTTGAACCCGCCGCCGTCGGCCGGATCCACGAACCTGCCGTTGACGAAGAGCCCGTAGGACGGTTTGAGGTCGACCACCGAGCGGGACTCGGGGGCGGGCGCGTATTCGAACATCACGTTCAGTCCAGGGTGAAGTAGTCGGGACCGCCGTAGCGGCCGGTCGTCAGCTTGGTCCGCTGCATCAGCAGGTCGTTGAGGAGGCTGGACGCGCCGAACCGGAACCAGTCCGGGTCCAGCCAGTCCGCGCCGACGGTCTCGTTCACCAGCACCAGGTACTTGACGGCGTCCTTGGTGGTCTTGATCCCTCCGGCGGGCTTCACCCCGACCTGCCGCCCGGTGGCGGCCCGGAAGTCGCGGACCGCCTCCAGCATCACCAGGGTCACCGGCAGCGTCGCGGCGACCGGAACCTTGCCGGTGGAGGTCTTGACGAAGTCACCACCGGCGAGCATCGCCAGCCAGGAGGCCCGCCGGACGTTGTCGTACGTCCCCAGCTCGCCGGTCTCCAGGATCACCTTGAGGTGGGCCGACCCGCAGGCCTGCTTGACGGCTGCGATCTCGTCGTGGACCTCGGTGTACCGGCCGGCGAGGAACGCCCCCCGGTTGATCACCATGTCGATCTCGTCGGCACCGGCCTCGACGGCGGCCCGGGTGTCGGCCAGCCTGACCTCCAGGGGGGCCTGACCGGAGGGGAAGGCGGTCGCCACGCTGGCCAGGTGGACCGGGGACCCGCGCAGCACCTCGGCCGCGTACGGCACCATCGACGGGTAGACGCAGACCGCGCCGACGTGCGGGCAGGACGGGTCGGCCGGGTCGGGGCGCAGCGCCTTGGCGGCCAGTGCGCGTACCTTGCCGGGGGTGTCCGCCCCTTCGAGGGTGGTCAGGTCGACCATCCGGATCGCCAGGTCGATCGCCTGGGCCTTCGCGGTGGTCTTGACCGATCGGGTGCCGAGTCGAGCCGCCCGCTGTTCCGCGCCTGTCTGGTCCACGCCGGGCAGCCCGTGCAGGAAGCTCCGCAGCGCGGTCTCGGATCGCCCCAGGTCGGTCAGGTCCGACCGGGCCGACGTCGTCGTCGCCGTCATGGCCGGAAGTCTACGCATGCCCAGGTGGACCGTGCCCAGCGACGATCGTCTACCTCACGTTCGGTGCGGCTGTGGGCGCACCGCCCGACCCGACCAGCGGGTAGGTTGAGCGATCGTGGACGTACACGTCATCAACCATCCGCTCGCCCAGTCGCGGCTGACCGCCATGCGGGACGCGCGTACCGATTCCGCCTCGTTCCGGGCGGCGCTGCACGAACTCACCACCATGCTGGTGTACGAGGCGGCCCGGTCCTTCCCGGTGGAGACGTACCCGGTCACCACCCCGGTCACCGAGGCGCAGGGCACCCGGCTGGCGAACCCGCCGTTGCTGGTGCCGGTGCTGCGGGCCGGGCTCGGGATGGCCGACGCCGCCCTCGGGCTGCTCCCGGAGTCGTCGATGGGCTTCGTCGGGCTGGCCCGCGACGAGGAGACGTACGAGCCGCGCGCCTACATGGAGTCGCTTCCCCGGGACCTGGCCGGGCTGCCGGTGCTGGTCCTCGACCCGATGTTGGCCACCGGCGGTTCCCTGGAGCACTGCTGTCGGCTCCTGGCCGACCGGGGCTGCACCGACATCACTGTGCTCTGCGTGCTGGCCGCCCCCGCCGGGATCGAGCGGCTGGAACGGTCCGGCCTGCCGCTGCGACTGGTCACCGCGAGCATCGACACCGGCCTCAACGACAGCAGGTTCATCGTCCCCGGCCTCGGTGACGCCGGCGACCGCCAGTTCGGCGGCATGCCCCGCTTCTAGGAAAGAAAAGGCAGGTGGGGTGGTTGTGGCGCGACTCCGTTCCGGTCGGGTGCGCCGACCGGCTAGCGTCTCGGGCCATGACTGGTGAAGCGATCGCCGAAGAACTCCTCCTCCTCGCGTACGACGACGAAACCGGCAAGGCGACCATGCCGCGGATCAGCCTGGATCTGGGCATGGCCGCCGCCGTCCTGGTGGAGTTGGCGCTGGCCGGTCGGATCGCGTACGCCGACGGCAACCTCTCGGTGGTCGACACCACCCCCACCGGCGCGCCGATCGTCGACGAGGTGCTGACCCGGATGGCCGCCGACGAACCGCTCTCGTCGTCGTCGTGGGTGCAGCGGCTGCGCCACGGACTGCGTGACCGGATCCTCGGTGACCTGGTGCAGCGGGGTGTGGTCCGCGACGTCGAGGAGACCGAGCTGGGCTTCATCGTGGTGCACCGCTACCCGATGGTGGACCCGTCGGTGGAGGAGGACACCCGGCGACGGCTGACCGAGGCGCTCACCGGTGGCCCGGCTCCGGACGAGCGGACCGCCGCCCTGGCCACCCTGGTGGCGGCGATCCGGATGGAGCCGGTCCTGGGGCTGACCGGGGAGGCCGCCCGCGACGTGGACAAGCGGTTGGCGGAGATCGCCGGTGGGGCCGGCTTCTCCGGCGAGGTCAGCATGGAGGACTCGGTGGTCCGCCCGTCGGTGGCGTTGGTCGTGATCGCTCTCGGTCAGGCTGTCGACGCCGCCCTCGGCCCCCGCCGGTGACGTCACTGCGGTGATCGGAGCGCCCGGGGCCGGTGTCCCGTCACCGGCCCCGGGCGTTTGAGTCTTCTGGTCACATGGCCGCTCCCACCTGCATATACATGAGATGTATAGCTGGTGTGTATAGTGGTCGGCATGTCTGTTGGCTTTGCCCTGCTGGGCCTGCTGGAGCGCGGCCCCCGGCACGGCTACGAGTTGAAGCGCTCCTACGACGACCAGTTCGGCCACGGCCGTTCCCTGCACTACGGGCAGGTCTACGCGACGCTGGCCCGCCTGTTGAAGAACGGCCTCGTGGAGGTGGAGTCGGAGCCCGGGGCGGGACCGGACCGCAAGCGGTACGCCATCACCTCGGCCGGTGTCACAGATGTGGAGAGCTGGCTCGGCAAGCCGGAGCAGCCCGAGGCGTACCTACAGAGCAAGCTCTACACCAAGGTGGTGTTGGCGCTGCTCACCGGCCGGGACGCCGTCGACCTGCTCGACATCCAGCGCGCCGCCCACCTGAGCCAGATGCGGGAACTGACCAACCGCAAACTCACCGGGGACCTCGCCGACCAGCTCGTCTGCGACCACGCCCTGTTCCACCTGGAGGCCGACCTGCGGTGGCTGGAGCTGACAGTGGCCCGGCTGGACCAGCTCCGTGCCCAGGTGCGCAAGGAGGACCGATGACCACCCCGAGAACGGACCCGCCGCTGCTGACGGCGGAGGACCTGACCAAGACCTTCGGGGTCACCCCGGCCCTGGACGGCGCAACCCTGCAGGTGTACGCCGGCGAGGTGCTGGCACTGATGGGACCCTCCGGTTCCGGTAAGTCCACCCTGCTGCACTGCCTCGCCGGGATCGTCGCCCCCGACGCCGGGCGGGTGACCTACGCCGGTCGGGACGTGTTCGCGATGTCCGACGCCCAGCGCTCCGCCCTGCGGCGTACCGAGTTCGGGTTCGTCTTCCAGTTCGGCCAGTTGGTGCCGGAGCTGACCTGCCTGGAGAACGTGGCGCTGCCGCTGCGGTTGGCCGGGGTCCGTCGGCGGGAGGCGAACCGGCGCTCCGCCGAGCTGCTGACCCGGCTGGAGGTCTCCGACGTGGCGCAGAAGCGTCCCGGTGAGGCCTCCGGCGGGCAGGGCCAGCGGGTCGCCGTGGCACGGGCCCTCGTCACCGAACCCAAGGTCATCTTCGCCGACGAGCCGACCGGCGCCCTCGACAGTCTCAACGGCGAGCGGGTGATGCAGCTGTTCATCACCGCCGCCCGGGAGACCGGCGCGGCGGTCGTCCTGGTCACCCACGAGGCGCGGGTCGCCGCGTACTCCGATCGGGAGGCAGTGGTCCGCGACGGGAAGGTCCGCGCTCCGGAGTTCGCCCGATGAGCGCCCCCGGACGTCGCGGGCCGACCGCCTGCTTCGGCGACCTGCTCCTGGGCATCCGGCTGGGCGTGGCCGGAGGCCGTTCCGGCTGGTTCCGTCTGGTGATGACAGCGGTCGGGGTGGGGCTCGGCGTGGCGATGCTGCTGACCGCCACCGCCCTGCCCACCGTCGGGCTGGCCCGCGCCGACCGGAGCGAGGCCCGGAGTCCCGGGCCCGGGGTGGAAGCGCCCGGACCGGACACCCTGCTGTACGCCAAGGCCGACACGAACTGGCGGGAACTGCCCGTCGGTGGGCTCCTCCTCCGGCCGGAGGGCGGTCAGGCGCCGGTGCCACCCGGGGTGGAGCGCAATCCCGCCCCGGGGGAGATGGTCGTCTCGCCCGCCCTCGCCGAGCTGCTCGCCGCACCGGACGCCCGGCTGCTGGCCGAGCGGCTGGACGCCAGGGTCGTCGGCACCATCGCCCCGGAGGGGCTCTCCGGCCCCCGTGACCTCTTCTACTACCTCGGTGTGGACTCGCTGGAGGCCGGATCGTTCGGGGTGAGCCGGACCGACACGTTCGGCGGCGGGGGTCGGGGAGACGGGGCAACCCTGCCGGCGGTGTTCCTGGTCCTGGCCATCCTGGGGCTGGTGGTCCTGCTCCTACCAGTGATGATCTTCGTGACGACCGCCGTACGGTTCGGCAGCGAGTCCCGGGACCGACAGTTGGCGGCGATCCGACTGGTCGGCGCGGACACCACGACGACCCGCCGGATCGCCGCCGGTGAGACCCTGGTCGGCACCCTGCTGGGGATGGTGGTCGGCGGTCTCCTCTTCCTCGCGGCGGGCCGGATGGTCGGGGACCTCGTCCCGGTCCGGTTCAGCTTCTTCCCCGCCGACCTGCGCCCGGTACCCGCCCTGGTCGCCCTGGTCGTCTTGGTCGTGCCGACCGCCGCCGTCCTGGTCACCCTGTCGGCGCTGCGCGGGGTGATGATCGAACCGCTCGGCGTGGTCCGGCGTGGCCGTCAGCGACGGCGTCGACTCGGGTGGCGACTGGTCCCCCCGGTGCTCGGCGTGCTGCTGCTCGCCCCCCTGGTCGGTGGGTTGACCGACGGCACCGGCACCCTGGTCGAGGTGCAGATCACCGCCGGGGTGACCTTCCTGCTGCTCGGCATGGTGCTCCTGCTGCCCTGGCTCGTCCAGTCCGTGGTCCACCGCCTGGGCGGTGGGGGAGTCGCCTGGCAGCTCGCCGTACGCCGGCTCCAGCTCGACAGCGACACGGCGGTCCGGGCGGTCTCCGGTATCGCGGTCTCGGTGGCCGGCATCATCGCCGTCCAGGGCGTACTCGGTGCCGGGCAGGCGGCGATGACGGACCGGCACGGGGACAGCACCCGTTTCCAGGCATCCGTGTCGGTCTACACCGAGCCGGTGGACTGGTCGGCGGAGCGGATCACCACGACCCTCGCCGACACCCCCGGGGTCGACACCGTCAACGCTGTCGCCCGTCCGTTCGGCGTCTCCGGCAGCTCGACAGTCGACGTCCTGATCGCCGACTGCGACGGCCTGCGGTTCTACGCACCCCTGCCCACCTGCACCGACGGCGACACCTTCGTCGCCGACGGCCGGGAACGCCCGGAGATCGCCCCCGGGGCGAGCATCGTCCTCGACGAGGACGACCCTGGGACGCGCTGGACGGTTCCCAACGGCATCCGGCCGGTCGAGCAGTACGACAGGCTCGTCGTGGCGGACCTGCTGGTCACCCCCGGCGCGCTCGCCGTACCGACCCCGGAGCCGTCCACGTTCCTCGTCCGGCTGGACGCCACCGACCCGGACGCGATCGAGCAGGTCCGCACCGCCGCGTACCGGATCGACCCGCTCGCCTTCGTCTCGGACTTCGACGAGCAGGTCACCAGCGGCCTGCTCGGCACCTTCGAGCAGGCGTTGCAGGTGGGGGCGGTCGCGCTGCTGCTGCTGATCGGGGCGAGCATGCTGGTGAACGTCCTCGAACAGCTTCGGGAACGCCGACGGTTGTTGGCGGTGCTCTCCGCGTTCGGCACCAGACGCCGGACCCTCTCCGGATCGGTGCTCTACCAGGTGGGGATCCCGGTCCTGCTCGGACTGGTTCTGGCGGTGGTCACCGGCGGTGGACTGGGGGCGCTGCTGCTCGCCATGGTGCAGGAGCCGATCAGGTTCAACTGGGCGGCGATCGCCGGGGTCACCGGCGCGGCCGCCGTGGTGGTCCTGGTCGTCACCGCCGCCAGTCTCCCCCTGCTGTGGCGGCTCACCCGGGCCGAGGGCCTGCGCACCGAGTGACGAGGTGACCCGACCGGAGACCGCCGCCTACACCCCGAGGGCGGCGGCGGTCTCCGCGCGCAGGGTGCGCAGGTCGGCGACCGCCCGCCGCCGCGCCGTCGGGACGTCACCGTCGGCCACCGGGACCACCACCTCCAGGTACGCCTTGAGCTTCGGCTCGGTGCCGGAGGGACGGATCACCACCCGGGCGGTGCCGGTACGCAGGATCACCACGTCGGCGTCGGGGAGCAGATCCTCCGCCGAGGTGACCGCCGTGCCGAGCAGGGTCTGCGGGGTGTGCTCCCGGATCCGGGCCATCGCGTCGGCGATCCGCCGAAGGTCGGTCACCCGGACCGAGAGTTGGTCGGTGTGGTGCACCCCGAACTCGGCGGCCAACTCGTCCAACCTGTCGGTGAGGGTACGGCCGGCGGCGTGCAGCTCTGCGGCGAGTTCGGCGACGGTCAGGGCGGCGGTGATGCCGTCCTTGTCGCGTACGTGATCCGGGGCGACGCAGTAGCCGAGCGCCTCCTCGTACCCGTAGACCAGGGGGTCGCCGCCGTCCCCGGCCCGTACGATCCACTTGAAACCGGTGAGCGTCTCGCCGTACGGCATCCCCCGGGCCGCACACACCGCCTTGAGCAGTGACGACGAGACGATGGTGGTGGCGTAGAGCCCTCGTACGCCTCGGCGCATCAGGTGGTCGGCGAGGAGCACCCCGACCTCGTCCCCGCGCAGCATCCGCCACCCGGACCCCACCCCGCCGACGGCCCCCGCCGCTTCCACGTCCACCCCGCCGACGGCCCCCGCCGCTTCCACGTCCAACCCGTTGGCCGTTCCCGGGGCCACGGCGGAATCCTCTGCCACGGCGGAGTCCTGGGCCACGTCTGCGTGTGGGGCCACCGGCTGCCGGACGACGACGGCGCACCGGTCCGCGTCCGGGTCGTTGGCGATGGCCAGGTCGGCGTCGGTGGCCTCGGCGAGCGCGACGAGACGGTCCACCGCACCCGGTTCCTCAGGGTTGGGGAACGCCACCGTCGGGAAGTCGGGGTTCGGTTCGGCCTGGTCGGGGACGATCCCGGGGACGGGGAACCCGGCGCGGGCGAAGGCGGCGGTCAGCACCGCCGCACCCACCCCGTGCAGGGGGGTGTACGCCACGGCCAGGTCACGGGGGCCGTCCGGGGTGGTCACCTCGGTGGCCCGCTCGACGTACCCGGCGACCACCTCGTCCCCGAGGACCTGACCGGGGAGCCCGAGCGGCACGTCGGCGAGGGGGCCGACCGCCCGGATGGCCGCCTCGATCCCGGTGTCGGCGGGGGGCACGATCTGCGCCCCGGCACCCAGCGGGCCACCCACCTGCTCACCGAGGTAGACCTTGTACCCGTTGTCCTGCGGCGGGTTGTGGCTGGCGGTGACCATCACCCCGGCCGCCGCGCCGAGTCGTCGTACCGCGTATGCCAGGACCGGGGTGGGCAGCGGGCGGGAGAAGACCAGCGCCGGGCGACCCGCCCCGGTGGCCACCTGGGCGGTACGGACGGCGAACGCGTGCGACAGGTGCCGGGCGTCGTACCCGATCACCAGGGGGCCGGTCGCCTCCTGGGCGGCGAGCCACCCGACGAGCCCGGCTGCGGCCTGGGTGACCACTGCGAGGTTCATCCCGTTCGGCCCGGCCCGCAGGGGACCCCGCAGACCGGCGGTCCCGAAGGTCAGCGGCCCGGCGAACCGGTCGGCGAGTTCGGCGGCGCTCTCCGGAAGCCGGTCGAGGACCGCCTGCAACTCCTCCCGCCCGGCCGGGTCGGGGTCGTCAGCGATCCAGCGTCGCGCCCGCTCGCGGAGTTCGTCGATGTCAGTGGTCTCGGCCGCCATGCCACGTTGATAGCACGACGGCGGACCGTCGTCGCACCTCCCCGGTGAGGGAAGGTACGAGAAGGCCCGCCGTCAGTGGTCGGGTCGAGGTGTCGGTCAGCCGCTTCCGGTGAGCTGGAAGGACTTCACCATCTCGTCGAAGATCGGCTTGCTCTCCTCGAACCGGTCGTGTCCGGAGGTGAGATAGAAGGAGTACGCCTTCCCGTCGTGCACCACCCCACGCCACACCCCGTGCCGACGCTGGTCGCCGTCACCGCAGGTGTACTCGAACTCGGCCGCCGCCTTCCCGGCCAACTCCGCCTCGCCCATGGCGAGCTGGTTGTACGGCTTCGCACAGGTGTTACGGGTACGCAGACCGTCCGAGGCGACCTCGGCCCAGCGTACGGAGGTGGTCCCGAAGTTCTCCACGATGATCCGTACCCGACGGCCGGAGTCCTCGGGGTCGGTGAAGTCCACGAAGCTGCCCCCGGTGGCCCGCTTCCAGTCCTTGGGGACCATCACCCGCACCCCACGGGCGGAGTGTTCCCGCAGTTCCAGGTCGGAGCCGACCGGCTCGGCGGTGGCCGAGGGCCCGGCCACCGGCTGTTGCTCGGGGCTCTCCTCGTCGCCTCCGCCCAGGGCGAACATCCCGATCACCAGCACCAGGACCAGCCCGGCGGCGGCGGCCACCTGCGTCCGGCGCGGCCAGGCCTTCACCGTGGCGACGAGTCGGCCCGCCTTGCCCTTGGCCGCGCCCTCTCCGGCCGGCCCGGACGCAGACGTGTTGGCCCAGGGCTGGCCGGTCCCCGGCACCGACCACTGGTTGCCGCCCCCGTAGGGACTCCCGCCGGCCGGTGGACCCCAGGCGGGCACGGCCTGGGTGGCGTCGGTGCCGGCCCCACCCGCGAGCGGGCCTGCCCCACCCGCCCCGAACCGCTGGGTCGCCTCGGCCTGACCGGTCCCGAACCGCTGGGTCGCCTCGGCCTGACCGGCCCCGAACCGGTGGGTCTCGTCCGAACGGTTGCCGTAGACACCGGGGGCGGCCTCGGCCGGTCGGGCACCGAACGGCCCCGCCGGGGAGGTCGGCCGGGCACCGAACGGATTCTGCTTGCTGGTCCCGAACGGGACCGCCTGGGTGGCGTCCGCCGCCGGTCCGGCCGCCGCCGCCCGGTCCTCGGCGCCCAGCCGCAGGGTCTCCTCGGCCGAGTCGCCGGTGGCGGGCTTGCCCGCCGGGGTCGGCATCAGGCCGGTCGGTGCGCCGGCCGAACCGGCCGTCCCGTCGGCACCCGGGGTCTGCTTCGAGTTCCCGCCCTTGGCGAGCGCTGCCAGTCGGTCGGTCAGCGACTCACCCGGGCCGATCATCGCCGACCCACCGATCGCCCCAGTCGGCTTCGGTCGGGGCTTCGCGGCGGGTGTCGGCGGGGTCACCGGGCGCTGCGGCGGCACCACCGCGTACGGGTCGGTCACCGAGTGGACGGCGGTGGCGTTGCTGGTCAGCGCGCCGGTGAGCAGTTCACGCAGTTGGGCTCGGGCGGTGTGGACGTCCATCCGCCGGGCCGGGTCCTTCTCCAGCAGACCCATCAGGACCGGGGTCAGCGGACCGCTGCGCGACGGCGTGGCAGGCGGGTCCTCCACCACCGCGTGCATCGTCTCGATGGGGTCGCCCCGGTCGAACGGCGGTCGGCCCTCCACCGCCGTGTAGAGCGTCACCCCCAGCGAGAAGAGGTCGCTGGGCGGGCCGAAGTCCTGTCCCATCGCCCGTTCGGGGGAGATGAAGTGCGGGGACCCGAGGACCATCCCCGGCGTGGTGAGCTGCACGTCGGTGGGCATCCGGGCGACACCGAAGTCGGTCAGCACGCAGCGCCCGTCGGTGCAGATCAGCACGTTGGCCGGCTTGACGTCGCGGTGCAGGACCCCGATCGAGTGCGCCACCTCAAGCGCGCCGAGCAGGGCGATGCCGATCTTGGCGACCGCCCTCGGGGCGACCGGCCCGTCCTCGATCACCATGTCGGCGAGGCTGCGGGCGTCGAGGAGTTCCATCACGATCCACGGGCGACCACTCTCGGTCACCACGTCGTACACCTGGACCACCGCCGGATGCTGGATGGCGGCGGCGGCGCGGGCTTCGCGCAGGGTCCGTTCGTACATCGCGTCGCGGTCGCTGGGGGCCAGCCCAGGGGGAAGGATGACCTCCTTCACCGCGACGTCACGACGGAGCAGGGTGTCTGTGGCACGCCAGACCGTGCCCATACCACCGTTCCCCACCGGGGAACGCAACGAGTATCGGTCACCGATGGTGGTGCCGGATGCCGCACGTCCGTTCGAGGGACTGGCTGGTCCGCCGCTCCACGTCGGAATCTGAGTCACAGAAAGGCCACCGGGGGAGTTCGAGGGGGGCTGGGACACAACCCCCCTATCTTGCTTGTTCAGACGCCCGATGCGAAACCCGACGCGGCGGACGATTATTTGAACGGTCGGTCTGACCCGGCAGTTCACCCCCGGCACCGACCCCGAGATGTGCGGTATCCCTCATCCTGCTCGACGGGGGTCCGTCCTACCATCCGGAGATGAGCGAACGGCGGTCGAGCGAGTCCGGATTCCCGATCAAGGACGTCTACACGGCGGCTGACCTCCCCGAGGAGCTCGACGAGCGGCTCGGTGCCCCGGGCGGATTCCCGTACGCCCGTGGGGTGTATCCCACCATGTACACCTCCCGGCCGTGGACCATGCGACAGTACGCCGGTTTCGGCACCGCCACCGAGTCCAACGCGCGATACCACCAGTTGTTGCGCGCCGGCACCACGGGTCTCTCCGTCGCCTTCGACCTCCCCACCCAGATGGGGTACGACTCGGACGACCCGATCGCACACGGTGAGGTCGGCAAGGTCGGGGTGGCGATCGACTCCATCGAGGACATGCGGCTGCTCTTCGCCGGGATCCCGCTGGACAAGGTCTCCACCTCGATGACCATCAACGCGCCCGGCTCGGTCCTGCTGCTGCTCTACCAGCTGGTCGCCGAGGAGAGCGGGGTGGCCGGGTCGCAGCTCAACGGCACCATCCAGAACGACATCCTCAAGGAGTACATCGCCCGGGGGACGTACATCTTCCCGCCGAAGCCCTCGCTGCGGTTGGTCGCCGACACGTTCGGTTACTGCCGTACGGAGGTGCCGAAGTGGAACACCATCTCCATCTCCGGCTACCACATGGCCGAAGCCGGTGCCTCGCCCGCTCAGGAGATCGCGTTCACCCTGGCCAACGGGGTGGAGTACGTCCGGGCCGCGCTCGCCGCCGGGCTGGCGGTGGACGACTTCGCCCCCCGACTGTCGTTCTTCTTCGTCGCCCGGACCACGCTGCTGGAGGAGGTGGCGAAGTTCCGTGCCGCCAGGCGGATCTGGGCTCGACTGATGCGCGACGAGTTCGGTGCCCGGAACCCGAAGTCGATGATGCTGCGGTTCCACACCCAGACCGCCGGGGTGCAGCTAACCGCCCAGCAGCCGGAGGTGAACCTGGTCCGGGTGGCGGTGCAGGGGTTGGCCGCCGTGCTCGGGGGCACCCAGTCGCTGCACACGAACAGCTTCGACGAGGCGATCGCCCTGCCCACCGAGAAGGCGGCCCGGTTGGCGTTGCGCACCCAGCAGGTGCTGGCGTACGAGACGGATCTGACGGCCACCGTCGACCCGTTCGCCGGGTCGTACGTCGTCGAGGCGATGACCGCCGAACTGGAGTCGAGCATCGACGCGTTGATGGCCCGGGTCTTCGAGTACGGGTCGTCGGTGGAGGCGATCGAGGCGGGGTTCCAGAAGCGGGAGATCGAGCAGTCGGCGTACCGGATCGCCCAGGAGATCGACTCGGCGGACCGGGTGGTGGTCGGGCTGAACCGGTTCACGGTCGACGACGACGAGCCGTACGAGCCGCTGCGGGTGGACCCGGCGATCGAGACGGCGCAGGCCGGACGCCTGGCCGAGCTGCGTCGGTCCCGTGACGCCGGGGTCGTCGACAGGTGCCTGGCCGAGGTGCGGGCGGCGGCGACGGGGACCGGGAACGTGCTCTACCCGATGCGGGAGGCGCTGCGGGAGCGGGCCACCGTCGGCGAGGTGTGTGGGACGTTGCGCGAAGTCTGGGGTACCTACCGCCCCAATGATCGGTTCTGACCCTCCGGGGCGGCGCGTCTGCGACGACGAAGTGATGATCTAGGTCGTCCGGGGTACTCCAGGTGATCTCAGAACGCACAGCGTGTGCGGTCTGCGGGAGGTGCGGCGTGTGAGCGTCGGACCGGCCGTCGCCGGGAGTCGTCGGGTAATTGTCGGAGCGTCAGGTGATCAGTCCGGCCAATGCCACAATTTGGAACGTAGCTCTCGGTGGTCGGCATCGTTTTTTGGGATCGCCGGCCGGTTACGCTTTGTAGGAGGTGTGGGGCAGATGACGGCCTTCGACCCCGATCTACCTGCTGTCCCGCAGGTTGTCGACCCCGTGCCGGAAGGTTTCGGTGACAATCCGCGATCGGACTACTACCGTAACGAGGTTGCGCAGCGTCACCGTCGGCGGTCTAGGCTGTCTGCTGTTCCGCCCGATGATCCATCCGTTTCTACTGATCGAGATGTCGCTGTGACGAGTGCGTTGACACTGCCCGGAGCCGGTCGACTGGCAACTGTGGAACCGCTGGAGTTCCCCGGATCCCAGCCGCTGCCGGCGGAGCTCGACCACCTTCTCGCGCTGCGCGTACCCGGACTGGTCGCCACCCGCCGTCACATCCACTCCCACCCGGAGCTGTCGGGTGAGGAGTTCGAGACCGCCGCGCTGATCGCCCGGGAACTCTCCCTGGCCGGGCTGAACCCACGGCTGCTGCCGAAGGGCAACGGCGTCATCTGTGACGTCGACGGGCGACCCGACGGTCCCGTGGTGGCGCTGCGTGCCGACATCGACGCCCTCCCGCTGACCGACGTCAAGGACGTGCCGTACCGGTCGACGGTGGACGGCGTCTGCCACGCCTGCGGCCACGACGTGCACACCACCGTCCTGCTCGGAGTCGGCATGCTGCTGGCCCAACTCGCCGACCTGGGGCAGCTCGACGGCCGGGTCCGGCTCATCTTCCAGCCGGCCGAGGAGGTCCTGCCCTGCGGCTCGCTGGAGGTCATCGAGGCCGGTGGCCTGGATGACGTCGTCCAGATCTTCGCCCTGCACTGCGACCCGAACCAGCCGGTGGGGAAGGTCGGTCTGCGGGTCGGCCCGATCACCGCCGCCGCCGACAACGTCACGGTCCGACTCAGCGGGCCGGGCGGGCACACCGCCCGCCCGCACCTGACCGTCGACCTGGTCGACGCCCTCGGCCGCCTGGTCACCGAGGTGCCGGCCCTGGTGAGTCGGCGGGTGCCGGCGAACAGTGGCCTCCTGCTGGTCTTCGGCCACGCCTCCGCCGGCACCCGTTACAACATCATTCCCTCCGAGGCCTCGGCCTCCGGCACCCTGCGGGTGATGGACCGGGCCACCTGGGACCAGGTGCCGAAGATCGTCGCCCAGGTGATCCGGGACGTGATCGCCCCGACCGGGGCCACAGTGGACCTGGAGTACCTGCGTGGTCGCCCCCCGGTCACCAACGACGCCCGGGCCATCGACATCCTCACCGCCGCCACCGCCGCCGCCCTCGGTCCCGAGGGGGTCGCGGAGACGCCGCAGAGCATGGGTGGTGAGGACTTCTCCTGGTACCTGGAGCACGTCCCCGGCGCGCTGGCCCGCCTCGGCGTCGGACGGGCCAGCCCCAACATCGACCTGCACCGCCCCACCTTCGACGTCGACGAACGGGCCATCCCGGCCGGGGTGCGGGTCATGGTGCAGACCGCGCTGCGGGCACTGGCGGCGGCTCGCTAGCCGGTCCGGTCGGACCGGTAGCGGGGTGGGCACCAGCCGAGGGCGGGGCGCCGGTCGGGTCGACCACCGGCGTCCACGCCGGGCCGACCGGGCGGCCGGGCGGCGGGGGCGGCGGGTTCCGTCGCCGCCTGCGGCGCAGCACCACCACGAGCGCCCCCACCGGTACGCCGATCAGCAGCAGCCACGGCAGGACCGCACCCAGCACGGTCAGCAGCACCGCCACCGACAGTCCGAAGGCCTCCCAACCGGCGCGCAGCCCGGTCAGGAACCCGGTCCTCTCCTCGTCGGCGGAAGCGGCGTCCGGGCCGACGAGCGTCACCGAGATCGTGGAGAGCGCGGTGAGGTCGGCCAGTCGACGCTTCTTCGCCTCCAGGGAGGCCAGGTCTGCCTCGCGGCTGGCGAGTTCCCGCTCCACAGTGACCAGGTCACCGATGTCCTCGGCCTGGGCCAGCAGTCGACGGGCGCTCTCCACCCGGGCCCGCTGGGTGGTGATCCGGGCGTCGAGGTCGACCACCTCCTCGGTGACGTCCTCGGTGACGATGTTGCGGGACTCCTGCCGACCGAGCTGTGCGAGCTGGTCGAGAACAGCCGTGAACCGCTCCGCCGGGATCCGCAGCGTCAGCTCGGCGCGGGCGTCGGACCCCCGGCTGCGCCGTTCGTCGCCGCCGACGAAGCCCCCGGCGGTGGTCGCCGCCGTGACCGTGGCGCGGGCGGCCTCCTCCACGTCCTGCACCTGGACTCGCATGGTCCCGGTGTAGACGATGGACCGCTGGTCGATCCGCAGGTCCGCCCCGGTCGCCTGGCCCTGCGCGCCCGGTCCACGTTCGGCCGGGGCCGGCGCCACGGCCCGGGGGGCGTCCGCCACCGGCCCGGCCCGGTCGGCTGTCGACTCGCT
>NZ_JBEPEQ010000075.1:0-30471 GCF_040300925.1 Micromonospora sp. NPDC000207 | reverse complement strand
CGTTCGCCGAGGCGGGCGACCCCGACGCGCTGACCGCGCTGCGCCCCGCGCACCTGGGGGACCGGTCCCCGGTGTCGCTGGCCCGCCGGGAGATCGGCGCGCTCCCCCCGGCCGCGAAGTCGGACGCGGGCAAGCGGGTCAACGAGGCCCGCCGCGCCGTCGAGGCCGCCTACGCCGCCCGAGCCGAGGTCCTCGACCGCGAGCAGGCAGCCCGGGTGCTGGTCGAGGAGCGGGTCGACGTGACAGTGCCGCACGACCGGCGGCCCCGGGGCGCCCGGCACCCGGTCACCCTGCTGATGGAGCAGGTCAGCGACTTCTTCGTCGGGATGGGCTACGAGATCGCCGAGGGGCCCGAGGTCGAGTTGGAGTGGACCAACTTCGACGCCCTGAACATCCCGGTCGACCACCCGGCGCGCGGGCTGATGGACACCTTCCACGTCGCCCCGCCGACCGGCACCGACACCTCCGGTCTGGTGCTGCGGACCCACACCTCGCCGGTGCAGGCGCGGACCATGCTGACCCGGCGGCCCCCCATCTACGTGGTGGCCCCCGGCCGGGTCTACCGGACCGACGAACTGGACGCCACCCACGCCCCGGTCTTCCACCAGATCGAGGGCCTGGTGGTGGACGAGGGCATCACCATGGCCCACCTGCGTGGCACCCTGGACCACTTCGCCCGGGCGATGTTCGGCGAGGGAGCGAAGACCCGGTTCCGGCCGCACTACTTCCCGTTCACCGAGCCGTCGGCCGAGTTCGACGTCTGGTTCCCCGAGCACCGCAAGGGCCCGCAGTGGGTCGAGTGGGGCGGATGCGGCATGGTCAACCCGAGGGTGCTGCGGGCCTGCGGGATCGACCCGGAGGTCTACTCCGGTTTCGCCTTCGGCATGGGCATCGACCGGACCGTCATGTTCCGGCACGGGGTCGGCGACATGCGGGACCTGGTCGAGGGCGACGTGCGGTTCACCAGCGCGTTCGGGGTCGGGGCGTAGGCGATGCGGGTACGAGTCACGGAAACGGTGGTCTGAAGTCATGCGAGTCTCTGTCAGCTGGCTGCGGGAGTACGTCGACCTCCCCGCCGACCTGCCCACCGGCGACCTGGCCCAGGCCCTGGTCGACCTCGGCATCGAGGTCGACTCCGTCGAGGACCTCAGCGGGTCGGTCACCGGACCGCTGGTGGTCGGCGAGGTACGCGAGATCGAGGAGCTGACCGGCTTCAAGAAGCCGATCCGGTTCTGCCTGGTCGACGTCGGGAACGCCAACGGCACCGGCGAGCCGCAGGAGATCGTCTGCGGGGCGCGTAACTTCGCCCCCGGGGACAGGGTGGTGGTGATCCTGCCCGGCGGGGTCCTGCCCGGCGACTTCGCCATCGGCGCGCGCAAGACGTACGGTCGCAACTCCCACGGCATGATCTGCTCCGCCAAGGAACTGGGCCTGGGCGACGACCACTCCGGGATCATCGTGCTCCCCGCCGACGTGGCGGCCGCGCCCGGTGACGACGCCCGCCCGGTGGTCGGCCTCGACGAGGTGGTCCTGGAACTGGAGGTCACCCCGGACCGTGGGTACGCCCTGAGCCTGCGCGGCCTGGCCCGGGAGCTGTCCCACGCCCTCGGGGTGCCGCTGCGTGACCCGGGGGCGGCACCAGCCCCCGCCGGTACCGCCGAACCGGCGTACCCGGTGCGGGTGCTCGACACTGTGGGCTGCGACAGGTTCGCCGCCCGACTGGTGACCGGGGTGGACCCGACCGCGCAGACCCCCGAGTGGATGCGGCGACGGCTGACCGTCGCGGGGATCCGCAGCATCTCCCTGCCGGTGGACATCACCAACTACGTGATGCTCGAACTCGGCCAGCCGATGCACGCCTTCGACGCCGACCGGCTCAGCGGAGACCTGGTGGTCCGTCGGGCCGAGCCGGGGGAGAAGCTCACCACCCTGGACGGGGTGGCCCGCAACCTCGTCGCCGAGGACATGGTGATCTGCGACGACACCGGGCCGATCTCGCTCGCCGCGGTGATGGGCGGGGAGACCAGCGAGGTCGTCGCCGGCACCACCAACGTCCTCTTCGAGGCCGCCCACTGGGATCCGGCGATGGTCGGGCGGACCGCCCGTCGACACCGGCTGTTCAGCGAGGCGGCGAAGCGGTGGGAGCGGGGCGTCGACCCGACGATGCCGCTGGTCGCCGTGGAACGCGCTGTCACGCTGCTCACCGAGTACGCCGGAGGCACCGCCGGTGAGCACATCCTCGACCTGGATCACGTGGCGGCGCGTACGCCGGTGACCCTGCCCGTCGACCTGCCCGCCCGGCGGGTCGGAGTGGCGTACCCGCCGCAGCGGGTGGTGGCGATCCTGGAGCAGATCGGGTGCACCGTCACCCGGGGTGCGGACCGGCTCGTCGAGGACCCGGGCAGTGTCGGGGCGGCTGTCGGCGACGCCGAGGTCCTCACCGTCACCCCGCCGCCCTGGCGACCCGACCTGACCGACCCGGCCGACCTGGTCGAGGAGGTGGTCCGCCTCGACGGGTACGACAGGGTGCCGTCGGTGTTGCCCACCGCACCCCCCGGACGTGGCCTGACCTGGCGGCAGCGTCGTCGCCGGGCTGTCGCCCGGTCCCTGGCCGAGCAGGGTCACGTCGAGGTGCTCAGCCAACCGTTCGTCGGGGTGCACCTCGCCGACCGGTTCGGCCTGGCCGACGACGACCCCCGGCGACCGGCGGTCCGGCTGGCCAACCCGCTGTCGGAGCAGGAGCCGCTGCTGCGCACCACGCTGCTCGGCCCGCTGCTGGAGGCGGTCCGGCGCAACCTCGGGCGGGGCCTGCGTGACCTGGCCCTGTACGAGATCGGGTTGGTGTTCCTGCCCCGGGCCGACGCCGGGTCCCCGCCGGTCATGGGCGTCGACAGGCGGCCCGCCGAGGCCGAGTTCGCCGCCGCCGACGCAGTGGTTCCGGCGCAGCCGCAGCACGTCGCGGTGGTCCTCACCGGTGACGTGGAGCCGGCGGGCTGGTGGGGGCCGGGTCGCCCGGCCGGTTGGGCGGACGCGATCGAGGCCGGTCGGACGGTGCTCGCCGCCGCCGGTGTCCCGGCCGACCGGGTCGAGGTGCGGGCGGCGGAGTTCGCCCCCTGGCACCCGGGCCGCTGCGCCGAGCTGCTCGTCGACGGGGTCGTCGTCGGCCACGCCGGTGAGCTGCACCCGGTGGTGTTGGCGGGGCTGGAACTGCCCCGGCGGACCGCCGCGATGGAGCTGGACCTCGACGCGTTGCCGGACGCCCCGGTGGTTCCCGCGCCCGACGTCTCCGGCTTCCCGCCCGCCCTGATCGACGTGGCCCTGGTGGTCGACGAGCGGGTACCGGCGGCCGAGGTCGAGCGGGCCCTCGTCGAGGGGGCCGGTGACCTGCTGGAGAGCGTGCGCCTGTTCGACGTGTACGCCTCGGAGCAGCTCGGGGCGGGACGCCGGTCGTTGGCGTACAAGCTCACCTTCCGGGCACCCGACCGCACCCTGACCGTCGAGGAGGCGGTGGCCGCCCGGGACGCCGCCGTGGCCCGCGCCGCCGACCTCCACCAGGCCACCCTCCGCGGCACCTGACCGAGGTAAGGAGGGGCCCCTTCTTAACGCCTCCCGTATAGAAGGGGCCCCTTCCCACCTCGCATCGGCGGGGCTGACGGTGCTGCATGGGCATGCGGTCGGCTGCATGACACATTGCGGCTGTGTAACGCGGCCTGCTAGCCTCCTTTGCATAGTCATGCGGAGGTAGGTATGGGAATTCGGGTCGGGGTCGCCGGGGCGAGCGGGTACGCGGGGGGTGAACTGCTGCGCCTGATCGCCGGTCACCCGGAGTTCGAGCTGGTCGCCGCGACCGCACACCGGCAGGCCGGCGAGCGCGTCAGCGCCGTACACCCGCAGCTCGTCGGGGTTGACCAGGTGTTCGGGGCGACCGAACCGGCCGCCTTCGCCGACGCGGACCTGGTCTTCCTGGCCCTGCCGCACGGGGAGTCCGGGGCACTGGCCGCCGGGTTGCCCGACACGGTCAAGGTGGTCGACCTCGGTGCCGACCACCGGCTGCGCGACGGGGCTGCCTGGCGGCGGTACTACGGCGGGGAACACGCCGGCACCTGGAGCTACGGCCTGCCCGAACTACCCGGTCAGCGGTCGGAGATCGCCGGGGTGACCCGGGTGGCGAACACCGGCTGCTACGCCGTGGCCATCACCCTCGCCCTCGCCCCCCTGGTCGCCGCCGGTGCGGTCAGCCCCGCCGACGTGGTGGTGGTCGCCGCCTCCGGCACCTCCGGGGCCGGCAAGGCCGCCAAGACCCACCTCCTCGGCAGCGAGGTGATGGGGGACCTGTCGCCGTACAAGGTCGGCGCCCACCAGCACGTGCCGGAGATCAAGCAGGCCACCGGGGCGACCGGCCTCTCCCTGACTCCGATCCTCGCCCCGATGCCCCGGGGGATCCTCGCCACGGTGACCGCCCTGCCGCTGACCGACGGGGTCGACCCCCGGGCGGTCCTGGCGCAGGCGTACGCCGACTCCCCGTTCGTGCACGTCCTGCCGGAGGGGGCGTGGCCGCACACCGGGGCCACCCTCGGCTCCAACTCCTGCCACCTCCAGGCCACCGTCGACGTCGACTCCGGCCGGGTGATCGTGGTCAGCGCCATCGACAACCTCGGCAAGGGCGCCGCCGGTCAGGCCGTCCAGTGCGCCAACCTGATGGTCGGCCTGCCCGAGCAGACCGGCCTGTCCGTCTACGGGGTGGCCCCGTGAGGTCGCCCCGGTCGAGCAGCGAGACGACGAAGGAGACGACGGCATGAGTGTCACCGCCGCACGGGGGTTCCGGGCCTCCGGCGTCGCCGCCGGGCTCAAGAGCGCCGGTGCCCTGGACGTCGCCCTGGTGGTCAACGAGGGACCCGACGCCGGGGTGGCCGGGGTCTTCACCGCCAACCGGGTGAAGGCCGCCCCGGTGCTCTGGACCCAGCAGGTGGTCAACGGCGGGGTGGCCCGCGCCGTCATCCTCAACTCCGGTGGTGCGAACGCCTGCACCGGACCGGCCGGGTTCCAGGACACCCACGCCACCGCCGAGCACACCGCGTCGGTGCTCACCTCGGCCAGCGCCCGCCTGATGGTCGGGGCCGGGGACGTGGCGGTCTGCTCCACCGGTCTGATCGGCGAACGGCTCCCGATGGACAAGCTCCTGCCGGGCGTCAAGGCAGCCGTACGCGGCCTCGCCCGCGACGGGGGACCGGCCGCCGCCGAAGCGATCATGACCACCGACAGCCGGCCGAAGACGACAGTGGTCACCGGGACCGGCTGGACGGTCGGCGGGATGGCCAAGGGCGCCGGGATGCTGTCCCCCGCCATGGCCACGATGCTCTGTGTGCTCACCACCGACGCGGTGGCCGGTCCGGCGACCCTCGACGCGGCGCTGCGCGCGGCCTGCCGGGTCACCTTCGACAGGCTCGACTCCGACGGGGCGATGTCCACGAACGACACGGTGTTGCTGCTGGCCAGCGGGTCCAGCGGCATCGAGCCGACCCAGCAGGAGCTGACCGACGCGGTCACCGCCGCCTGCCACGACCTGGCCCAGCAGTTGCTCGCCGACGCCGAGGGCTCCACCAAGCAGGCCGCCATCGAGGTGGTGGGGGCGGCCGACGAGGACGACGCGGTGGCGGTGGGGCGCGCGGTGGCCCGCAACAACCTGGTCAAGACGGCGCTGTTCGGCAACGACCCGAACTGGGGTCGGATCCTCGCCGCCGTCGGCACCACCTCCGCCGCCTTCGAGGCCGACGAACTCGACGTGGCGGTCAACGGGGTGTGGGTGTGTCGCGGCGGTGCCGCCGCCGAGGACCGCTCCAAGGTGGACCTCTCCGGCCGGGACGTCACCATCCGGGTCGACCTGCACGCCGGCTCCGCCTCGGCGACAGTCTGGACCAACGACCTCTCGCACGCCTACGTCCACGAGAACTCGGCCTACTCGACGTGAGCGCGAGGAATGCAGCGCAGCGGAGTCCCGCAGTCGCGAACGAAGAGGTGGACCGGTGAGCGCGAGGAATGCAGCGCAGCGGAGTCCCGCAGTCGCGAACGGAAAGACGGCCCAGTGAAACTTTCGGTAGACCTCACCCAGGCCCAGGCCAAGGCGGCCACGCTGATCGAGGCGTTGCCCTGGCTGGCGCAGTTCTCCGGGGCCACCGTCGTGGTCAAGTACGGCGGCAACGCCATGATCGACCCGGAGTTGCAGCGGGCCTTCGCCGCCGACATGGTCTTCCTGCGCTACGCCGGTCTCAAGCCGGTGGTGGTGCACGGCGGCGGACCGCAGATCTCGGCGATGCTCGGTCGCCTCGGCATCGCCAGCGAGTTCCGGGGTGGCCTGCGGGTCACCACCGCCGAGGCGATGGACGTGGTCCGGATGGTCCTCGTCGGCCAGGTCGGCCGGGAACTGGTCGGCCTGATCAACGCGAACGGACCCTTCGCCGTCGGCCTCTCCGGTGAGGACGCGGGCCTGTTCACCGCCGTCCGCCGCCCGGCGTACGTCGACGGGGAGCCCGTCGACGTCGGGCAGGTCGGCGACGTCGAGTCGGTGGACGTCTCGGCGGTCACCGACCTGATCGCTGCCGGTCGGATCCCGGTCATCTCGACTGTGGCGCCGGACGTCGACGGGGTGCTGCACAACCTCAACGCCGACACCGCCGCCGCCGCCCTCGCCATCGGCCTGCAGGCCCGCAAGCTGGTGGTCCTCACCGACGTGCCGGGGCTCTACGCCGACTGGCCGGACACCGACAGCCTGATCTCCGAGATCACCGCAGACGACCTGGCCCGACTGCTGCCGTCGCTGGCGTCGGGGATGGTGCCCAAGATGGAGGCATGCCTGCGCGCGGTGCGCGGCGGGGTGCCCGCCGCGCACGTCGTGGACGGGCGCGTCGCCCACTCCACGCTGCTGGAGGTCTTCACCTCCGAGGGGTTCGGCACGATGGTCGTGCCGGAGCCCACCACCGCCTCGGTCACCGAGACGGCCGCCGACCGGGAGGGACAGTCATGACCGGGCTCGTGCAGCGCTGGCGGCAGAGCATGATGGACAACTACGGCACACCCCCGCTGGGCCTGGTCTCCGGCCAGGGCGCGGTGGTCGTCGACGAGGCCGGCCGGGAGTACGTCGACCTGCTCGGCGGAATCGCCGTCAACGCCCTCGGGCACGCCCACCCGGCGGTGGTGGCCGCGGTGTCCCGGCAGGTCGCCACCCTCGGACACGTCTCCAACCTGTACGTCGCCGAGCCGCCGATCGCCCTGGCCGAGCTGCTGTTGGCGCTGGCCGGGCGACCCGGGCGGGTCCTGTTCACCAACTCCGGTGCCGAGGCCAACGAGACGGCGTTCAAACTGTCCCGGCTCACCGGTCGCAGCCACGTCGTCGCCACCCAGGGTGGTTTCCACGGGCGGACCATGGGGGCGTTGGCGTTGACCGGTCAGCCGAGCAAGGCCGACCCGTTCCGCCCGCTGCCCGGCGAGGTCACCCACGTCCCGTACGGCGACGTGGCGGCCCTGGAGGCGGCGGTCACCGACGCCACCGCGATGGTGATCCTGGAGCCGATCCAGGGGGAGAACGGCGTCGTGGTGCCACCCGCCGGCTACCTGGCGGCGGCCCGGCGGATCACCACCCGGCGCGGTGCCCTCCTGGTGCTCGACGAGGTGCAGACCGGGATCGGCCGGACCGGACACTGGTTCGCCCACCAGGCCGAGGGGGTCGAGCCCGACGTGGTGACCCTGGCCAAGGGGCTCGGCGGTGGGCTGCCCATCGGGGCCTGCCTGGCCTTCGGCCCGGCCGCCGACCTGCTCCGCCCCGGCTCCCACGGCACCACCTTCGGCGGCAACCCGGTCAGCTGCGCGGCCGCCCTGGCGGTGGTCTCCACCATCGCCAGCGAAGGGCTGCTCGACCACGTCAAGCGGGTCGGGGAGCGGCTGCGGCGGGGAGTCGAGGCGCTCGGCGACCCGCTGGTCGTGCAGGTACGCGGTGCCGGTCTGCTGCTCGGCGTGGTGCTCACCGCGCCCGTCAGCGGGGCGGTGACCGCAGCGCTGCGCGAGGCCGGGTTCCTGGTCAACCCGGTGCAGCCGGACGTGGTCCGGCTCGCCCCGCCGCTGATCCTGAGCCCCGCCCAGGTCGACGCCTTCCTGGCCGCCCTGCCGGCCGCGTTGGACGCGGCCCGACCCACCGAGACGGAGACCCCCGCATGACCCGGCACTTCCTGCGCGACGACGACCTCACCGCCGCCGAGCAGTCCACCGTGCTCGACCTGGCCGCCCGGTTCAAGGCCGACCGGTACGGGCACAAGCCGTTGGCCGGCCCGAAGTCGGTGGCGGTGCTCTTCGACAAGCAGAGCCTGCGTACCCGGTTCTCGTTCGACGTCGGCATCGCCGAACTGGGTGGCCACCCCCTGGTGGTGGACACCCAGGTCACCCACTTCGGTCGGGGGGAGACCCTGGCCGACGCCGGTCGGGTGCTGTCCCGGTACGTGACCGCGATCGTCCTGCGCACCCACGGCGACGACCGGATCGCCGAGGTGGCCGCGGGTGCGAGCGTCCCGGTGGTGAACGCCCTGACCGACGGGTTCCACCCCTGTCAGCTCCTGGCCGACCTGCTCACCGTCCGGGAACACCTCGGCGGTACGCAGGGACGGACCCTGACGTACCTCGGCGACGCGGCGAACAACATGGCCCACTCGTACCTGCTCGCCGGGGCGCTGGCCGGGATGCACGTGCGGGTGGCCGGTCCGGCCGACTTCGGTCCCGACCCGGTGGTCCTGGAGCGGGCCGCGCAGCTCGCCGCCGACACCGGCGGATCGGTCCGGGTCCTCACCGACCCGGTCGAGGCGGTACGCGACGCCGACGTGATCGCCACCGACACCTGGACCTCGATGGGGCAGGAGGCCGACGGGCTGGACCGGATCACCCCGTTCCTGCCGTACCAGGTCAACAAGGAACTGGTCGGGTACGCCGCGTCGCACGCGATCGTGCTGCACTGCCTGCCGGCGCACCGTGGCGAGGAGATCACCGACGACGTCCTCGACGGGCCGCAGAGCGTGGTGTTCGACCAGGCGGAGAACCGACTGCACGCGCAGAAGGCCCTGTTGGCCTTCCTGCTGGAGGGCCGGGGGTGACCGGCCCCCTGACCCGGGCCGCCCGGCACGCCCGGATCGTGGAGCTGATCCGGGAACGGGCGGTCCGCTCGCAGACCGAGCTGGCCGACCTACTCGCCACCGACGGCATCCAGGTGACGCAGGCCACCCTCTCCCGGGACCTCAAGGAACTCGGCGCGGTGACCGCCCGGGGTGGTGACGGGCGCGGCGTGTACGTCATCCCGGAGGACGGACACCGTCCGCTGCGCGACGCCGAGGCGGCCCCGGCCCGGCTGGTCCGGCTGCTGCGGGAGCTGCTGAACGAGGTCGACGCCAGCGGCAACATCGCCGTGCTCCGGACCCCACCGGGTGCGGCCCAGTACCTGGCGAGTGCACTGGACCGGGCCGGACTGCCGGAGGTGGTCGGCACCATCGCCGGCGACGACACCATCCTCGTGGTGGCCCGGGACACCGTCGGCGGGGCGGCGCTGGGCGAGAAGCTCTCCGCCTGGTCCCGCCGCGACGACAACCCCGAAGCCCGGCTGCCGGAGAACTGACCGTGACGACCAGAATGAGCGACGTGGACGACAAGAGCCTCACCGAGAACAGTGCCGCCACCAACCGTACGAGCCTGTGGGGTGGTCGGTTCGCCGGCGGACCCGCCGAGGCCCTCGCCCGGCTGTCGGTCAGTGTCCAGTTCGACTGGCGCCTCGCCCCGTACGACATCGCCGGGTCGCGGGCGCACGCCCGGGTCCTGGCCGGGGCGGGCCTGCTCGACCCGGACGAGCTGGGCCGGGTCCTGGCCGCCCTGGACGACCTGGAGGCGGCGTGCGCCTCCGGCGCGTTCCGTCCCACAGTCGACGACGAGGACGTGCACACCGCCCTGGAGCGGGGGCTGCTGGAGCGGCTCGGCGCCCTCGGCGGGAAGCTGCGCGCCGGGCGGTCCCGCAACGACCAGGTCGCCACCGACCTGCGGCTCTACCTGCGCGACCACGCGCGGGGGGTGGCCGCCCGGCTGGTCGAGCTGGCCGACGCCCTGGTCGAGCAGGCCGAGCGGCACGTGGACACGGCCGCCCCGGGGATGACCCACCTCCAGCACGCCCAGCCGGTGACCTTCGGGCACTGGCTCCTGGCCCACGTCCAGCCGCTGCTGCGGGACCTGGAGCGGCTGCGCGACTGGGACCACCGCACCGCGATCAGTCCGCTGGGCGCGGGTGCCCTGGCCGGTTCCGGGTTGCCGCTGGACCCGGTGGCGGTCTCCAAGGAGCTGGGTTTCCGGACCTCGTTCGCCAACTCGATGGACGCCGTCGCCGACCGGGACTTCGTCGCCGAGTTCCTCTTCGTCACCGCGCTGGTCGGGGTGCACCTGTCCCGCCTCGGTGAGGAGGTGGTGCTCTGGACGTCGCACGAGTTCGGCTGGGTCGAGCTGGACGACGCCTTCGCCACCGGGTCGTCGATCATGCCGCAGAAGAAGAACGCGGACATCGCCGAGCTGGCCCGGGGCAAGTCCGGTCGTCTCGTCGGCGGGCTGATGAGCGTGCTCACCATGCTCAAGGGCCTGCCGATGGCGTACGACCGGGACATGCAGGAGGACAAGGAACCGGCCTTCGACGCTGTCGACACCCTGGAACTGTTGCTGCCCGCGCTCGCCGGGATGATCTCCACCATGACGGTACGCGTCGACCGGCTGGTCGCCGCCGCGCCGGTGGGCTACTCCCTGGCCACCGAGGTCGCCGACTGGCTGGTCCGTCGGGGGGTGCCGTTCCGGGAGGCCCACGAGATCACCGGGAAGCTGGTGGCGCTCTGTGTGGTCCGGGACTGCGCCCTCGACGAGGTCTCCGACAGCGACCTGTCGGCGGTCAGCGAGCACCTCGACCCGTCGGTGCGTGACGTCCTCTCGGTCCGCTCGGCCCTGGCCACCCGGACCACCCCCGGTTCCACCGGTCCCGGGCCGGTCGCCGACCAGCTCGCCGCCGCCGCAGACCAGCTCACCGGCTGGCGGGAGTGGGCCGCCGAGCAGGTCGTACCCCGCTGAGGCACTGTCGGGTCGGGGCGCGCACGTCGCGCTCCGACCCGACGCCGTCTCAGGGGACGTCCGGGCGCTCGCGGCGGGGAAGCTTGCCGACGATCGTGGCGTACGAGGCGTCCACCGCCTCGGTCAGCTCGTCGGTGGGGATCGCCCCGTCCAGGCGCAGCGTGTTCCAGCCCGCCCGCCCCACGTACGGCATCACCCCGGCGTCGTCGGGGTAACGGCGCAGCCACTCGTCGGCCAGGTCGCGGTCCGGCCCGCACTTGAGCCCGATCCTCGCCCCGGTGTCCCCCGGCCCGAGGAAGGCGAAGATCCGGCTGCCGACCTTCACCACCTCCTCGTCCTCCCAGGGGCGGTCCAGCCAGGCGCCCGGCTTGGCCAGGCAGTACGTCAGCATCTGTGCGCGTTCCATGGGCGCGGCACCTCCGGTCGGGTCCTCTGGGTCAGTCTCGTCCCTGCGGGCCGGAAAAGCCCGGCGGCACCGGTTCGCGGTAACCCGCACGACGTCGTCGACCGGCCGGGTTTCCGCCTCCGGCCGACCGGGATCGAGGCGTACGCCTGATCAACGGCTCGACTGTCCAGCCCCACCGCCCGGGGCCGCTCCCGTGCTCCGGGCGGAGATCCGCTCGTAGCGCTGACTGGCGGCCTGGGCGCTGCCCAGCCCGAGCCCTTCTCCGATGGCCTGCCAGGTCAGTCCCCGGGACCGGGCGAGGCCGAGCAGCCCCGCCTCCAGGGTGTCCACCTCGGCCCGCAGGTGAGGCAGGAGGGCGAGGGCGGCGAGCAGGTCGTCCCGGTCGACGGGCTCCTCCCCGGGAGTGGGCTCGGCAGCCCCGGCGGCCAGGGCCAGCACCAGGGCGACAGCCTCGTAGGGGTCGGCCAGATAGGGGTTGAGGTGCCGGTGCCGCTGGGCCTCGGTGGCGGCGTGCCGCTCGGTGAGCCGGTGCAGGGCCGCGAAGGTGCGGTCGGGTCCGGGATGGTCGGCGTCAGGTTCGCTGGTCACCACCCGATCCCAACACTTCAATGAAACGTTGTCAACGCTTTGTTGAAGGAGCGGTTGCACCTGGAGGCAGACTTGAGGCTCCCTCCGGTCGACCGGTTGACGATGTGCTCACACCACACCACCGTCGCGTCGGCGAGGAAGCCGCCCAAGCTCGGCGAGGAGTTGCCGCACGGGGGCCGGATAGCGCGGCCCGGTCGCGGTGAGTTCCTCCTGCAATCGGTGTAGGAGGGCGACGCTGCGGACGGATGCCACGTGGGGCAGACGGTCGAGGGCACGGCGGGCGGTGTCGACGGCGATGTCGGCGTCGCCATTGCGCAGATGGGCCAGGCTGAGCCAGGCTCCGTGGCGGAGCGCCGACCGCTGCGGCGGGGCCGTCCCAGGGGTGTGGGCGCGGGCATGGAGCAGCAGGGTGGCCTGCCCGAGGAGCTGTTTGCGACGTACCGGCAGCCGTTCCGCGATCATGACCAGCCCCCGTCCGGTGATGGCGTCGAGTTCGACCGGATCCAGGTAGGAGGCCCAGCGGGGCAGCGGGTTGTCGGCGTTGCTGTCGCCCAGTTCCAGGGTGGCGTCTCGCATGCGGTGGAAGCCGGTGAGGTCACCGGCGGCGGCGTGGGCCAGACCGCTGCGGGCGGTCACCAGGGCACGGACGGCGGGACCGGCGGTGGCTGCGGCTTCCTGTGCTGCGGAAGCGAGTTGGAGGGCGTCGAGGCCGAAGCCCCTGTCTGCGGCCTGGTTGGACATCAGGGCGAGGATGCTGGCGCTGAGCGCGGGGTCCTGTGCGGCGTGCGCTGCGCGCAGGGCCAGGAGGTACCAACGTTGTGCCTCGCCGTCGTGATGGGCGTCGAAGGCCATGAAACCGCTGGTCTGGGCGAGTTGTGCGAGGGCGGCGGCCAGACGACTTCCGGTGCCCGCCGGATAGGAGGCGTGCCGGAGCAGCCGTGCGACGGCGGCGAACTGGTCGGCGACGAAGGCCCGAGCCGCGCCGCCGTTCTGGGTGTCGAGCTGCTGCGCATGGGCGACGAGACTTTCGACCATGGCCAGCAGGGGAGGGGTGACGCGGCCCTGTTCTGCTGCCACGGCGGTGAGGGTGGGTGCCGGGTGCTGGAGAGCACGCCATGCGTGACCGGTCAGGGCGACACCGGAGAGCGCGAGGATGGTGCGGCGGGTGGGCACGGGTCCTCCCAGGAGGCTGAGCAGTCCGCTGCTGTCCCAGGGTAGATCCATCGAGTCGTCCACGCGCAGGGTCGTCTCCGGGCGACGAGCCCTGACACCCCACACCTCCTCGAACGACAAGGCGGAATCCAAGACGGTTGAGAGAAGCTGAACCACGAGGTCAGGCACCTCGCCGTGTGGTGTCTCGCCGTTCTTGATCCATTTGTACGGCGTCTTCTCGTGCACCCGACGGCTACTGCCTTGCTCCGACAGCGCGGCGTTGACGCGACGGGCCAGCGTTTCGGGCCGCCAGCCGGCCCGAATCAGCAACGCGCCCAGGTGGCCCTTGTGATGGTTCGGAGCAGATTCTTCCACGGCATCATCCTCGGCGGGAATCCCATTGTTGGGCCGATAGCGTTGTGAGGGCAATTCGAGTAGGTCCGACGATAGCGGTTACCGGTGCCTCTCGGGGAATTCCGCACCATCCGCACCACCGCTCTGACCGGGTGCACCTCTCGCACCGCAGCAGGCGATTCCGGTGGGCGCGGTCATGGGCAAGGCTGTGAATCATTCCAGCCTCGCACTGCCCGCCGATCGTGATCGGAACTGAACAGCCTCCTGTCGCCCATGAGGCTTGTCTACCGATGGCGCGCCGAAACTCCAAGAAATTGTGCGGCTCGGCGATGTGCAAACGAGCGCTATCGAACTAGTGGAAGGAGGACGGCATTGAACACTCAGCAGCCCGACCCACCCATCCCGCCAGTGGTCACTGACCAGGCCGCCGAGCACGAGGCGGCGAAGCAACGAATCCTCGAATTGGCCGAGGCGGAGCGGATACCGGTGGAGGAGACGACCCGGGTGCGGGGTCGGCGTGGACGGTCATGACAACTCGGTGCCGGTCGGACGTCGGGTTGCCTACTGGCGGAGCCGTCGGAACATGACCCAGCAGATGTTCGCCGACCGGCTCGGCAAGTCGAAGTCCTGGGTGGACAAGGTCGAGCGGGGCATACGGGAGCTGAACAAACTCGACGTACTTCACGAGATCGCCGCCGCGCTGCGGGTCGACGTGGCCCTGCTCCAGACCGGCCCACTGAGCGGCGGCGCGGTACCGCCGGCTGATACTGAGCTGCGCGGATTGGTCGACGGGGTGCAGGCATCCCTGGCCCGGTACGGTCCTGCTGCCCCGGCCGGTTCCCTCGATCGTTTAGGACGGAATGCGGCGTACGGGTGGACGACCTTCCGCCACGGACGGCTGCGTCGGGTGCTGGCCGATCTGCCTGGCTTGCTGGCTCAGTCCAGGCAGGCCCGGGCTGATGCGTCGGGTGCTGACACGGTGGCGGCCGAGGTGTTCCAGCTTGCGGCGACCGTGTTGCGGAAGGTCGGTGCGGCAGAGGTGGCGTGGCTGGCCGCCGACCGCGCGATGGCGGTCAGTGTCGGGCTCGGTGATCCGGTGCTGGCCGCACGGGCGGCTGTTCCGCTCGGCGGGGTGGTGCGGGAGCTGGGCCAGCCCCGCCCGGCCTTCGAGCTGTGCGTCTCCGTCGCGCATGACCTGGCTCCCAAAGATCCCCTCGCGGTCGACGAGGAGCGGCTGTCGGTGCACGGGAGTCTTCTGTTGCAGGCGGCGATGGCCGCCGCCCAGCTCGGGGACCCCTTGACGGTGCTGGAGTTGGTCGACCAGGCCGCCGCCTGTGCGGCCCGGGTCGGGGACGGTCAGGACCATCACCACACCGGCTTCGGCCCGGCCCTGGTCGACGGGGTGCGGGTGGCCGCCGCCCTGGCCCTGGAATCCCCGGCTGTCGCAGTGGCGGCGCACGAGCAGGCGGCGACCCGGCCGGGGTGGTGGGGCCTCCCGGCCGGTACCCGGGCGGATCACCTGGTGGATGCGGCCCGGGGGTACGCCGGCACCGGGCAGGAGGCGGATGCGGCCCGGACCCTGCTGGAGGCGGACCGGATCGCGCCGGAGGAGGTGCGGGTACGGCCAGCGGGCCGGGCGGCGGTTGCCCTGGCCCTGCGGCAGGCGGACCGTCCTGATCCCCGCCTGGTAATGCTCGGGGAGTCCCTGGGCCTGGACGGTGCCCGATGACTCACGAGCGCGGATACGAGCACGGCAGTCTGGCGGTACGTCAGCTCACCGAGAAACTGCGCGTCTGTGTGGCATCACCCCGCCTACGTGGGGAGCAGATGATGCTCATCAACATGCTCAACCTTGCCCAGGGATCACCCCCGCATGCGCGGGGAGCAGTACCTTCGGATCGAACGCCCGCCTGCCGGTCGGGGATCACCCCCGCATGCGCGGGGAGCAGACCCCGGCCGAGTACAAGATTCTGCGCAACGCGGGATCACCCCCGCATGCGCGGGGAGCAGATGCGGGGCTGGGTCTGCTCGGGCATCGGTCAGGGATCACCCCCGCATGCGCGGGGAGCAGGCGGACGGGGCTGTGGCCCTTTCCTATCTCGCAGGATCACCCCCGCATGCGCGGGGAGCAGACCCACTGGGCTCCGGGCAGCCCGCAGGCGGAGGATCACCCCCGCATGCGCGGGGAGCAGGCGAGCATCGTCTCGCCGACCTTCACCGGCTCGGGATCACCCCCGCATGCGCGGGGAGCAGTCATGGTCATCGCCGCCGGTGGTGCGCTCCTGCGGATCACCCCCGCATGCGCGGGGAGCAGTGCATGCGGTCGTACAGCAGGTTGTAGGGCACCGGATCACCCCCGCATGCGCGGGGAGCAGGAAGACGCGACCGTCAACGTCTATGACCTGCTGGGATCACCCCCGCATGCGCGGGGAGCAGACGCCGTCGGTGGTGAGGAGCACGAGCGGGGCCGGATCACCCCCGCATGCGCGGGGAGCAGATCCACTGCATGAGGCCGGAACAGTCGAACGTGGGATCACCCCCGCATGCGCGGGGAGCAGGCGATCTCCTCGGCGTAGAAGTCCCGGATGCGCGGATCACCCCCGCATGCGCGGGGAGCAGCCCTCGACCCGGTACAGCTTGTCTCCGGTCGGCGGATCACCCCCGCATGCGCGGGGAGCAGCGGACGACACCTCCGGCCTGAACATCCAACTGAGGATCACCCCCGCATGCGCGGGGAGCAGCAACTTGATGCCGGTCTCCTCGAATGTGCGGCGGGATCACCCCCGCATGCCGGGGAGCAGGCAACCTCTGCACCCGTCCAGCCTGCGGTCACCGGATCACCCCCGCATGCGCGGGGAGCAGTCGTCCAGGGGAATGCCGGTTGCGGTCCGCATCGGATCACCCCCGCATGCGCGGGGAGCAGGAGGACGGCGCGAACGTGCGCCTCGTCCACGTGGGATCACCCCCGCATGCGCGGGGAGCAGGTGACCGCCTGCGAGGTGTGGCTGTCAGCCGGGGGATCACCCCCGCATGCGCGGGGAGCAGGAGTAGTCCGTGGTCTTCACCGCGTTGCGCCGGGGATCACCCCCGCATGCGCGGGGAGCAGGGCGAGGGTTGACCGGCGCACCACCTGCGAGCCGGATCACCCCCGCATGCGCGGGGAGCAGGCGGCGGGACTGCTGTCACCCCCGGCGGGGGTGGGATCACCCCCGCATGCGCGGGGAGCAAGGGCGGAAGCCGGCGGACACGGATGAGCACGGCGGATCACCCCCGCATGCGCGGGGAGCAGGTCCTCTCCGCCTCCCCCAAGGTCGGCCGCACCGGATCACCCCCGCATGCGCGGGGAGCAGGCCTGCACCGTCTTGACGGCCTTCTTGTTGCCGGGATCACCCCCGCATGCGCGGGGAGCAGTCAGGCAGCGTCGGCATGGCCGGGGCACGCCGGGGATCACCCCCGCATGCGCGGGGAGCAGACCGGCCGGGGCGGCAACGCCGGCAGCGGCGGCGGATCACCCCCGCATGCGCGGGGAGCAGACGGGGGGCGCGGCCTCGGTCGACGCCGCCTCGGGATCACCCCCGCATGCGCGGGGAGCAGCGACCAGCAGGCGTCGGGACTACGACCTGGCGAGGGATCACCCCCGCATGCGCGGGGAGCAGGGATGGGAGTGGACCCTCGAAGGGGCGTACTGGGGATCACCCCCGCATGCGCGGGGAGCAGAGCAACGCGCTGGATCAGGAGGTCCTTCAGGGCGGATCACCCCCGCATGCGCGGGGAGCAGGACGAGGACGCCGAGGAACTGCTGATCCGGTCCGGATCACCCCCGCATGCGCGGGGAGCAGGCGATCAACGAGCGACGCATCCCTCGGGAGGCGGGATCACCCCCGCATGCGCGGGGAGCAGTGTCAGGCTGGCAGCGACAGCGGGACGATGCTGGGATCACCCCCGCATGCGCGGGGAGCAGGTTGCGGTGAGCAGCGCCATCGGCGGCCACCCCGGATCACCCCCGCATGCGCGGGGAGCAGGGCAGATCCCCCGCGGTGAGGTCCACGCGGCGGGGATCACCCCCGCATGCGCGGGGAGCAGACCACCTTCGAGAGAGGCACGCGGTGCGGATCGGGATCACCCCCGCATGCGCGGGGAGCAGACCCGCTCACTCGGTCAGCCCCGACCGAGGTACGGATCACCCCCGCATGCGCGGGGAGCAGCCCGCCGCCTCGAAAGGCGCGATCAACGCCCCGGGATCACCCCCGCATGCGCGGGGAGCAGACGGTGACCTTCGCTCGGTGCTGGCGCAGGACGGGATCACCCCCGCATGCGCGGGGAGCAGTGGTGGTCTGGGTGCACACACTCTGGTCTGCCGGGATCACCCCCGCATGCGCGGGGAGCAGCATGCTTCGACACCTCTCTCGACGGCCGGGAGCGGATCACCCCCGCATGCGCGGGGAGCAGGGCGTCACTCGAAGTCGAAGACCTTCACAATCCGGATCACCCCCGCATGCGCGGGGAGCAGTGAATTCCTTTCTGGGCCACCACCCACATGCTGGGATCACCCCCGCATGCGCGGGGAGCAGCATCGCAGGCCAGCCACACCGGCACCGCCGGTGGGATCACCCCCGCATGCGCGGGGAGCAGCCCGACGCGTCGTACGCGTTGATCCCGAGGTCCGGATCACCCCCGCATGCGCGGGGAGCAGCGGGTTCCGGGTGCCAACCCGCTGACCGGCACCGGATCACCCCCGCATGCGCGGGGAGCAGGACGTCGTCTGGGAAAAGCACAACGGCTCCGGGGGATCACCCCCGCATGCGCGGGGAGCAGAGCACGAACCGCCAGGCGAACTTCCCCAACTGCGGATCACCCCCGCATGCGCGGGGAGCAGACCCCGAGGAACTTGGCGACGCTCTCGGCCAACGGATCACCCCCGCATGCGCGGGGAGCAGAGCTGTCGGAAGCTGGGCAGGGTGCGCAGAAACGGATCACCCCCGCATGCGCGGGGAGCAGCACTGCGTGCTGTGGTCCGCCATGGACTGGCAGGGATCACCCCCGCATGCGCGGGGAGCAGCTGGCCACGCCCGACCGGTACAACTCCAGCTCGGGATCACCCCCGCATGCGCGGGGAGCAGCCAGCCGGCATGTCGCCCCGGCACCGGCAGGCGGGATCACCCCCGCATGCGCGGGGAGCAGGCGTTCGACGCAGCCCTCGGGGCGGGCGGCTCGGGATCACCCCCGCATGCGCGGGGAGCAGGCTACCTCGTCGGAGACGCCGGCCTGGTCGAAGGGATCACCCCCGCATGCGCGGGGAGCAGGGCCGTTCCACCTCCCCCCACCAGGCCCGCCACGGATCACCCCCGCATGCGCGGGGAGCAGGACATCATCGACCAGGGCATGCGGGCGGGCATGGGATCACCCCCGCATGCGCGGGGAGCAGTTCTCCGGGTCGGCCACCTCGGCAAGCAGCTCCGGATCACCCCCGCATGCGCGGGGAGCAGTCGGCGATGATCTGCGCGGTCGACGCCTCGACAGGATCACCCCCGCATGCGCGGGGAGCAGACCAGGGGGTTGCCGTTGGCGGGGACGATCTTGGGATCACCCCCGCATGCGCGGGGAGCAGGGGAGCAGCGCGGGAGCTGTGGGTCGGTGGGGTGGGATCACCCCCGCATGCGCGGGGAGCAGGTCGGCATCTGCGCCGTCCTGGCGGGCCTGGCGGGATCACCCCCGCATGCGCGGGGAGCAGCCAGGCGTAGGCGGTGCCACACCTCGCGCCACCGGATCACCCCCGCATGCGCGGGGAGCAGTCCGTCCACGACCCGCCGCCGGTCCGGGTGAGCGGATCACCCCCGCATGCGCGGGGAGCAGACTTACTGACCTGGGGCGCTAAAGATCAACTCTCCCGCTTTCATTCACTTTGGTTCTGAAGATCATCTCAAGCTTTCCGGGTGGGAGTGGTGACGAAAGATCAGACTCTGAAGCTTGCACATCGTATCGCCAGGGGGCTCCGCAGTAGGCCCGACGCCGGTGGCGGAGGACCGGGCAGTGGAACGAGAGTCAGCGCGGTACGGCTGCGCCTGCTGCCTTGGCGCGGCGGTACGCCGAGACCGTGGGGTCGCCGGCGAGCCAGTGCCGCCACGGCCGGTCGTGGGCACGGCTAACCCCGACCCTGGGTCCGGCGACGACCTGACCCGTCGACCGCGTCGGCGGGCTCAGGACGAGCGGGCCGTCGCCGAGCAGGTGGGCCTCGTTGTAATGGCGGGTCAGGGCCAGTGCCTGGCCGAGGTTGCCGGGACCCCGGGCCAGCGAGTGCGGGGTGACCCGCTCTCCGCGTCGCCGCTGGGCCAGCTCGGCCCCCTCGATCACCCTGCCGGCCCGGAGCAGGACGGCCGAGGCGGTGCCCGCCGGTCCGGTCACCACGTTGGCGCAGTGGTGCAGCCCGTGGGACAGGTAGACGTAGAGCCGTCCGGCCGGGCCGAACATGACCTCGTTGCGGGCGGTCGGGCCGCGCCAGGCGTGGGAGGCGGGGTCGGCCTCGCCGGCGTACGCCTCGACCTCGGTCAGCTCGACCGTGACGGTGCCGTCGGGGTGGTGGTGGGTCAGGGTCCAGCCGATCAGGGCCGGGGCGACCAGTGGTGCGGGCTGCGCCAGGACGGCGAGCGGGTCAGGCGACACGTGTCGAATCCTCCCGGATCCGGGCGGCCCGTTGCGGCCGGGCACTGGATCTTCGTCACACATGGTAGCCAGGGGGGCTCCGGAATAGTTGACGCAGCAACTATGTTGTCGGGGAGGTCCGGGAGCCACCGCCCCGGACCCGACCAGACGAGGAGCGGGAGCCCGCAATGCAGTTCGGAGTCTTCACCGTCGGCGACGTCACCGTCGACCCGACAAACGGACGGGAACCGACGGAGGCCGAGCGGATCAAGGCGATGGTGACGATCGCCCTGAAGGCCGAGGAGGTGGGCCTCGACGTCTTCGCCGCCGGGGAGCACCACAACCCGCCCTTCGTGCCCTCGTCGCCCACCACGATGCTCGGGTACATCGCCGCCCGGACGTCCCGGCTGCAGCTCTCCACCGCCACCACCCTGATCACCACAAACGACCCGGTGAAGATCGCCGAGGACTACGCGATGCTGCAACACCTCGCCGACGGTCGGGTGGACCTGATGCTCGGTCGGGGCAACACCGGCCCGGTCTATCCCTGGTTCGGTCAGGACATCCGCAACGGCATCGCCCTGGCCGTCGAGAACTACGCCCTGCTGCACCGGCTCTGGCGCGAGGACGTCGTCGACTGGTCGGGCAAGTTCCGTACCCCCCTCCAGTCCTTCACGTCGACGCCCCGCCCACTGGACGGGGTTCCCCCCTTCGTGTGGCACGGCTCGATCCGCAGCCCGGAGATCGCCGAACAGGCCGCCTACTACGGCGACGGGTTCTTCGCCAACCACATCTTCTGGCCCGCCGAACACACCCGCCGGATGGTCGCCCTCTACCGGCAGCGCTACGCCCACTACGGCCACGGCTCGGCCGAGCAGGCCATCGTCGGCCTCGGCGGGCAGGTTTTCATGCGTCGCAACTCCCAGGACGCGGTACGGGAGTTCCGGCCGTACTTCGACAACGCCCCGGTGTACGGGCACGGCCCGTCACTGGAGGAGTTCACCGGCCAGACCCCGTTGACCGTCGGCAGCCCGCAGCAGGTCATCGACAGGACCCTCGGATTCCGCGAGTACGTCGGCGACTACCAGCGGCAACTGTTCCTCGTCGACCACGCCGGTCTGCCCCTCAAGACCGTCCTGGAGCAGCTGGACCTGCTCGGCGAGGAGGTCGTACCGGTGCTGCGCCGTGAGTTCGCGGCCCGCCGACCGGCCCACGTCCCGGACGCCCCCACCCACTCCACCCGGCTCGCCGCCACCACCACCGACACCCCGCAGGAGGCCCGACGATGACCAGCCGCAACCTGGTGGTCCTCACCGCCGGCCTGCGCCAGCCCTCCAGCACCCGGCTGCTCGCCGACCAACTCGCCGCCGCCGTCGCCGACCAGGCGGCCCGACGGGGCCTCACCCTCCACACCACCACGGTCGAGGTCCGCGAACACGCCCACGACGTGGTGAACCACCTGCTCACCGGGTTCCCGTCGGACACCCTCGGCGCGGTGATCGACGCGGTCGCCACCGCAGACGGGCTGATCGCCGTCTCGCCGATCTTCGGCGCGTCGTACAACGGGCTGTTCAAGTCCTTCCTCGACGTCCTCGACCGCGACGCCCTCGCCGGGAAACCGGTGCTGGTCGCCGCCACCGGCGGGACCGTCCGCCACTCGCTGGCCCTGGAACACGCCCTGCGACCGCTGTTCACCTACGCCCGCGCGGTGGTCGCCCCCACCGGGGTCTTCGCCGGACCCGAGGACTGGGCCGACGGTGCCGCCGACGGGGCGCTGCGCAGCCGCATCGACCGCGCCGCCGCCGAACTGGCCGACCAGGTCGGCCGCTACACCGCCCCCACCCGCACCGACCCCTTCACCCTCACCACCACCTTCGACCACCTGCTCGCCGGCGGCGACTGACAGCACCGTCGACGAGCGCCCGGGTCAGGACGGGTCGTCGGGGTGCGGGCGGAAGACCAGGACGGGGCAGTGGGAGTGCTGGACGAGGGCCTGGCTGACCGAGCCGAGCAGCAGACCGGTGAACCCGCCCCGCCCCCGGGAGCCGACAACGAACAACGTCGCCTCGCCACTGGCCTGGACCAACGCCGACGCCGGCTTCTCCGCCCGCAGCGTCCGCTGCTCCACGGGCAGGTCGGGATGCTCGGCCCGGACCGTGGCGACGGCACGGGTCAGCAACTCGTCGGCGTCCACCCACCCCGCCGCGCCCTGCTCCACCTCGTCCGGGGCCTCCCGGTCGGAGTCGTCGGAGCGGACGTGCAGCAGCACCAGCCCGGTGTCGCGCCGGGTGGCCTCGTCGGCGGCGTACCGGACCGCGCCCAGGGCCGGATCGGAACCGTCGAGGCCCACGATCACCGGACCCTCGACCGGGATCGGCTGCTCCGGCGGGCGGACCACCAGGACGGGGCACTGACCGTGCCCGGCGACCTGCTGACTCACCGAGCCGAGCAGCAGCCCGGCGAAGCCACCCAGACCCCGACTGCCCACCACCAGCAGCTCGGCGCGGCGGGACTCCTCCACGAGGGTGGCCCCCGGGCCGCCGGCCACCTGGCGGACCTCCACGGCCAGCCCGGGCCACCTGTCGGCCAACTCCCCGGCGGTCTGCTCCAACATCCGCTGGGCGTCCTCGGTGGGGGCCGGGATCCCCAGGTCGTACGGGTTCAGCGGCACCCCGTACCCGAGGGGGTGCAGGTAGCCGTGCACGAGGTGCAGCGGCCGGGACCACCGGATCGCGGCCCGCGCGGCCTGCTCTGCGGCGACCAGGCTGGACGGGGATCCGTCCACACCCACCACGACAGGTCGGTTCATCTTCTCTCCTGGGTCGGTGTGCGGTCATTGTCGACGGTTGTCGGCGTCGACCCCCGGCATTCTGCCCGGACACGCCGCCCGACACGCATTCCATGATCACCCGTACGGTCTGCCACCGCAGCGAGGCCGCGACCAGGTCACCTGCCGCCCCGGCCTCCCGTACCGCAGCCGCCGTACCGCGTATCCTCCGGCCGTGACCGCCGACCTGCGCCTGCGTCCGGTACGCGACGACGACCTGCCGCACCTGTTCGGCTTCGAGCAGGACCCGCAGGCCGGGTGGATGGCCGCCTTCGGACCGGCCGACCCGGGCGACCGGGCCGCCTTCGAGGCCCACTGGGCGAGGATCCGCGCCGACCCGAAGATCCAGCCGCGCACCGTCACCGTCGACGGGGTGGTCGTCGGCCACGTGGCCGCCTTCCCGGTGGAGACCCGGACCGAGGTCAGCTACTGGATCGACCCCCGACGGTGGGGCCGGGGGTACGCCACCACCGCGCTCGGCGCACTCCTGCGCGAGCTCCCGCAGCGCCCGGTGCACGCCCGCGCCGCCAAGGACAACAGGGCCTCCCTGGCGGTGCTGCGCAAGTGCGGCTTCGTCGTCGTCGGCGAGGACACCGGGTACGCCCCGTTCCGCGGCACCGACGTCGAGGAGTGGCTGCTCGAACTGCCCGCCGACCCGGGTGACCGGGGCGGCGAATAGGCTTCCGTGGTGAACTGGCTGGAGATCCTCGGCTGGGTCGGCTCCGCGCTGCTGGTCTGGTCCCTGTTGCAGACCCGTCTCCTACGGCTGCGCGCGATCAACCTGATCGGGTGCCTGATCCTGATCGGGTACAACGCCGCCGTCGAGGTCTGGCCGATGGTCGGCCTCAACGTGGTGCTCGCCGTGATCAACCTGTGGTACCTGCGGACGCTGCTCGCCACCCGCCACGACGAGGCGACGTACCAGGTCGTCGAGGTCGGGGTGGACGACGCCTTCCTGGCCCACACGCTGCGGGTGCACGCCGCCGACATCGCCCGGTTCAACCCCGGGTTCCGGCCGACGCCGGACCGCGACGGCGGCTCGGCCTTCCTTGTCGTACGCGCCGACGAGGTGGTCGGGGTGGTGCTGGCCCACGCCGAACCCGACGGGGTGGCCCAGATCGACCTCGACTACGTGACCGCCCGGTACCGGGATCTCACCCCGGGGGAGTTCGTCTACCGGCGCAGCAGTCTCTTCACCGACCGGGGCTTCCACCGGGTGGTCAGCCCACCCGGCATGGTCGCCCCCTACTACAGCCGCCTCGGATTCCGCCCCCACGAGGGCCGGTACGTGCTGGACCTGCCGGTCACCCGGGCCGACGAACCGGCCTGAGAACGGGCGCAGGATTCGGCGCGGTTCCCGGTGGGAAAAGACAGCGCTACCTCGGCCGGGCGGGCCGACCGGGGGCGTCGGTCCGTCGACCGTCGCGGCTACGGTGAGGAGCCGGCGTGCAGAGCATCTGGACCCAACTGGCACTGGTCGGGGTCTTGGTCGTCCTCAATGCGATCTTCGCGGGCAGCGAGATCGCCCTGGTGTCGCTGCGGGAGAGCCAGATCCAGCGACTGGAGCGCACCAGCCGCTCCGGACGGGTCCTGGCCCGACTGGCCAAGGACCCCAACCGGTTCCTGGCCACCATCCAGATCGGCATCACCCTGGCCGGTTTCCTCGCCTCGGCCGCCGCCGCCGTCTCCCTGTCCCGCCCCCTGGTCCCCCTGCTGGGATTCCTCGGCGGTGCCGCCGAACCGATGGCCGTCGTCCTGGTCACCCTGGTACTCACCTTCGTCACCCTGGTCTTCGGTGAACTCGCCCCGAAGCGGATCGCCATGCAGGCCCCCGAACGGTGGTCGCTGCTCATCGCCCGCCCCCTGGACCTGCTGGCCAGCCTCACCCGACCGGCCGTCTGGGCCCTCGGCGCCACCACCGACCTGGTGGTACGCCTCCTCGGGGTGAAACTCGACCAGCAGCGCGACGAGATCAGCCCGGACGAACTGCGCGACATCGTCTCCGGAAACCACGGGTTCACCACCGAACAGAAGACCATCATCGCCGGAGCGGTGGAGATCGCCGACCGCCGACTCCGCGCCGTACTCGTGCCACGCCTCCAGGTGTTCTGCCTGGACAGCGGGACCACCGCCGAGGCCGCCCGGCTGGTGTTGGCCGCGTCCGGGCACTCCCGGGCGCCGGTGGTCCGCCACGGCGGCCTGGACGACGCCGTCGGCGTGATCCACCTGCGGGACCTCGTCGGGGTGGCCGACGACCGACCCGTCGACGAGCGGGCCCGCCCGCCGATGATGCTGCCCGACTCCCTCCCGGTGGTCGACGCGCTGCGCCAGTTCAAGGCCGAACGGCAGCACATCGCCCTGGTGGTCGACGAGCGCGGGGCGGTCGAGGGGATCGTCACCCTGGAGGACATCCTCGAGGAGATCGTCGGCGAGATCTACGACGAGACCGACCGGGACGTGCACTCGGTCCGTACCACCGAGGACGGTGCCCTCGTCCTGCCCGGCACCTTCCCGTTGCACGACCTGACCGACATCGACGTCGAGCTGCCCAGCCGTCCGGAGGGCGACTACACCACCGTCGCCGGTCTGGTGCTCGACTGCCTCGGCCACATCCCCACCGAGACCGGCGAACAGATCACCCTCGACGGCTGGACGTTGACGGTCACCGAGATCGACCACCACGCCATCGCCGCCGTGGAGGCCCGGCGGGTGACCCGGTCGGCCGAGACCGACCCGACCGACGACGAGTCCGCCCCGGCGGGCGGGCAGACCGACGGCGGGGTGGAGCACCAGGCCCCCGAGCAGCGGCACGTCACCGACACCGCCGACACCCCGGTGATGGACGGCGCCCGCCCCTGACCGCACCGGATCCGGCCGACCCTCCCGGGGCCGGCCGGGTGCCCTCGGATCCGGGAGGCCCTCCCGGATCCGGCCGGACCCTCCGGTCAGGTGTCGTCGCCGGTGTCGGGCAGCCCCGGCACCGGTGGCACCAACCGGACGCGGTGCACCGGGAACAGGTGCGTGCCCCGGTTGATCAGCCGGGCGGCCATCCTGATCGCCCACGGCCCGGAGGGGTGGTGCTCGGTGCCGATCAGCCGCCCGGCCACCCGCCCGTACCAGCGACGGGCCACCAGCAGATCGGTCAGGACCAACCGCCCGGTGGCCGGGTCACGCCGTACCACCAGGTCCACCACCCGACCGAGCCGCCGACCGTCGCCGTCGTACGCGATCCGGCCGAGCACCTCACCCGCTCGCACGGTCCGACCCCGGGATCCGGTCGATCAGACGACGACGCAGGTACTCCTCCAACGGGGCGGGGGGCAACTCGTCCAGACGGACCCGCAGCCGGACGGCACTGTCCACCCGTTCCACGAGCGGGTAACGGATGCGTACCGCCGACGGCTGCCGGTCGCGGAGCCGGTCGGCGACCCGGATCAGCAGCCGTCCGACGACCCCTCCGATCCGCTGCCCGAGCACACCGGTCCCGGTGAGCAGCGCGTCCACGAAGACGGTGCCGTCGTCGGCGACGGCGAACTCGATGTCGTCGATCTTGCCGACGAGGAGCCCGTCGGCGTCGACGATCTGCCGGTCCAGCAGGTGCTGACCGAGTTGCATCCGCACCGTCGTCACCCCCGGACCCTCGTCGGTGCCATCGCCGTCACTGTCCCATCCGGGTGGCGACCGCGAGCGGGATCGCGGCGACCGACGCCGCCACGATGACCACCAGGACGAGCGCGCCGAGCAGGTTCAACCACCGGCCGTTGACCCGGTCACCCAGGTACGTCCGGTCGTTGGCCACGATCAGGATCGGCAGGTACGTCAGCGGCAACGCCACCGCACTGACGATCAGCATGTACTCGGTCAACGTGATCGGGTCGACGGTGGTCGTCAGGACCAGCATCCCGAGCAGCACGCTGACCAGCAGGACGGTGTGGAACCGGGCCGCCTCCCGGGGGCTGACCCGCTTGCCCCACTGCCAGCCGAAGTACTGCGCCGCCGTGTACGCCGCGGAGAGCCCGGTCTCCAGGGCGGCGCCGAAGGTGACGGCGAAGAACGCCACCACCGCCAGGACCAGACCGACGGTGCCGAAGGCGCTCACCACCGGCTGCGCCACCTGATCCAGGCTGTCCAGGCGGGTGCCCGACGGGTGGTAGACCACAGCGGCAGTGGCGATCAGCGAACACGCCAGGAACGCGCCGACCGGGAAACCGATCAGGGTGCTGGCCCGGGCGTCGGAGAGGTCGGCGGCGCTCCACCTCTCCTCGACCCCGCCGGAGGAGAAGAAGAACACCTCGTACGGGCTCACAGTGGAGGCGAACAACGCCACCGCGATGAACCAGTACACCCCCCATCCGTCGCCGCCCGGACCGGGGGCCAGCGCGCCCCGGGCCAGCGCACCCCAGTCCGTGGGCAGCTGCGTCAACGCCACAGCGAACACCACCAGCGTCAGCCCGGCCAGGCCGAACACCCGCTCCATCAGCTGGAACCGCATCCGCCAGAGCACCAGCCACACCGCGAGGGCCGCCACCGGCACCCAGAGCAGGTACGGCAGGCCGGAGGCCAGGTGCAGCGCCAGCGCCACCCCGCCCAGTTCGGCGGCCAGCGTCAGGACCGTGATCAGGTACGACGCCACCAGGTTGACCAGCGCCACCCGGGGGCCGAGCCGTTCCCGGACCAGGTCGAAGACCGCCCGGCCGCTGACCGCCGCGATCCGTCCGGCCATCTCGGCGTACGCGCAGATGGCGACCACACCGACCAGGAGCACCCAGACGTGCCCCATCCCGAACCGGGCACCCGCCTGGCTCGCCGCCACCAGGTCGCCGATGTCGACGAAGCCGCCCACTGCGGAGAGGATGCCGAGCGTCGCGGCGAGGAGCTTCCTCACCGCACGGACGGGTTGGGCCGGGTCATCGAGGCGACGATATCGGGACGACTGCCCTCAAAAGCGCCGAACCGGACAAGCCGCCGGCGGTCGCCGACGACGTCCACCCACGCGAGGCCCCGGCCCGGCCCCGCCGTTCATCCGATCAGGCTGGCGTCAGGTTCTGCAGCCGGACCTGACCCCGGGCCACCAACCGCTCCTCGGCGTCGACGATCTCCACCTGCCACAACTGCTGACTACGTCCCCGGTGCAGCGGCGTACCCACCGCGACCAGCTCACCCGCGCTGACCGCCCGCAGGAAGTCGGTCTGGTTGGACACCCCGACGACCCGCCCCCGCTCGCCGAGCCAGAGGGTGCCACCGATGCTCGCCGCCGTCTCCGCCACGGTGCAGTACACCCCGCCGTGCTGGATGCCGTGCGGCTGGTGCAGTTCCGGACGCACCTGCCAGCGGATCACCACCCGGTCCGCACCGACCTCGTCGAACTCGAGCCCGAGCAGCCCGATCAGGCCGCCGGTCAGTTCCGGCATCTCCACGCTGTCCTCCCCGCGATCATGAAAAACCCAGCCTAACCGCCGCCCCACAGCCCCCGCTCACCCCGTCGCGCACCGTGGCAGGGCCGTGACCAGGCCAGAACCCGCTTCGGCCATCCCGGGGTGATGGGGGAGAATCGGTGCTCGTGACCGACAGCACCCTCCCGCCCTCCGGGCGGGACTCACTGACCGAAGACCTGCGGTGGCGGGGCCTGATCCAGGACTCGACCGACCCCGACGAGCTACGCGGACTCCTCGACGGCCGCTGCACCACCTTCTACGTCGGCTTCGACCCGACAGCGGCCAGCCTGCACGTCGGCCACCTCATGCAGGTCGCCACCGCCCGCCGGCTGCAACAGGCCGGACACCGGCCCCTCCTGCTGGTCGGCGGAGCCACCGGGCAGATCGGCGACCCGAAGGAGAGCGCCGAGCGCTCGTTGAACCCACCCGAGACGGTGGCCGGCTGGGTCGAGCGGATCCGGGCCCAGCTCTCGCCCTTCGTCTCGTACGAGGGGGAGAACGCCGCCCACCCGGTGAACAACCTCGACTGGACCGGCGAGATGTCGGTGGTCGAGTTCCTACGGGACGTCGGCAAACACTTCCCGGTCAACAAGATGCTGGCCCGGGAGGTGGTTCGGGCCCGGTTGGACAGCGGCATCAGCTTCACCGAGTTCAGCTACCAACTCCTCCAGGCCAACGACTTCTACCAACTGCACCAGCGGCACGGCTGCCGGCTCCAGTTCGGCGGCAGCGACCAGTGGGGCAACATCACGGCCGGGGTCGACTACGTCCGACGCCGCGGTGCCGGTCCGGTGCAGGCCTTCGTCACCCCGCTGGTGACCAAGGCCGACGGCACCAAGTTCGGCAAGACCGAGGGCGGCGCCGTCTGGCTCGACCCGGAACTGACCAGCCCGTACGCCTTCTACCAGTTCTGGCTCAACGCCGACGACCGCGACGTCGGACGGTACCTGCGGTACTTCAGCTTCCGCAGCCGCGACGAGATCGAGCGGTTGGAGCAGGAGGGGGCGCAGCGCCCAGCGGCCCGGCTGGCCCAGCGTGCACTTGCCGAGGAGCTGACCACCCTGGTGCACGGCGCACCGGAGACGGCGCAGGCGGTCGCCGCCGCCCAGGCGTTGTTCGGGCGGGGGTCGCTGACGGAGTTGACGCCGGAGACGCTGCGGGCCGCGCTGACCGAGGCCGGCCTGGTACGCCTCGACGCCCTGCCCGACGTCGCCGGACTGCTCAAGGAGTCCGGGCTGGTGCCCAGCATGAAGGAGGCCCGTCGGGTGATCGCCGAGGGTGGCGCGTACGTGAACAACGAACGGGTCACCGAGGTCGACGCGACTGTGACCCCGCAGGAGCTGCTCCACGGCCGGTACCTGGTCCTGCGTCGTGGGAAGAAGTCCTTCGCCGGTGTTGACCTGGGCAAATAGCGCCCTCCAGACGGTGTGACGGGGAACGCCCCCGACGGATTTGACGACGGATCCGTCGGGGGCGTAACTTTCTCTCTGCCAGCGCGGAACGGACGAACCGGGACTAAACAACCGGGAAGGCCGGAGCGCGGCGATCACTTCCGGAACCACGACCCAGGTCGCGGAGTCCGGAACGGGCGGTGCCCCCGAGCGACCTGCGGGTCGATTTGGCGGAGCGAACTCGACCGGGTAGAGTGATCCGCCGGTAGGGAAACGGGCGAGTTGCGGGTGACCGCGCGGCCGGCCTACCAAAACCGCGAGATTCGATCCGACGAGAGTCGGCGAGATCGTGGTGCCCGTAAATGGTGCGAAGCCTGACGAACCGCGAAATACCGGTTTGACACGGCGGAAACCACCGGGTAACGTAGTAAAAGTGCCCGGCGCGAGAGCGGGGGGCACAGCGGGACGAAATGCCCCGGGTTCGGGTTCCACGGTGTGGGGTTCGGGTTTGGTGTGTGGTTGTTCTTTGAGAACTCAACAGGGTGCTTGATAAGC